>JAIERC010000418.1 GCA_019747165.1 Sphingomonas sp.
TCGCACCCCTGATGGTGGATCAGATGCGCGCCAAGCTTGTCAAACAGCCGTAAATGCGTGCCCTCTGCAATCAGGAAATCATCGAGCGGGCCGAGTACCGGGCCGAAGCTATAGGGATCTGAAACCCACCATTCGCTGCCCGGCTCGACGCCACGGCACCGATATTTGACGGGCTTTGGCTTGCCGCGCAGCTTGCCTTCGAACAGCCCGCCATCGCCAACCTGGTGCATCCGGCCGAGCCGTCCACCCTGCATTGAATAGCCTTCAACCTCGTGCGCGCCCGGCAAGATCGCCCGGGCAAAGGTGCCTTCGGGCCCGTCATGCGGACCGAGCAGGGAAAACGGGTCAGCATGCGACCCATCCAGCAAGGCGGCTATCGCCTGCGCCGGGGGCCTCACATCACCCCCCAAATCTCGCGCGCATATTCACGGATCGTGCGGTCTGATGAGAACCAACCCATATTGGCGATGTTCAGAATGGCCGATTTGCGCCAGTTTGCCCGGTCGCGCCAGCGCGCATCAACATCGCGCTGCGCCGCGGCATAGGCATCGAAATCTGCAGCCACCATGAACCAGTCGGACTGGAGCAATCCGTCCATCAGCCCGCGATAGCGGGCGGGTTCGTCAGGACTGAACACGCCTCTGGCGATGGAGTTGACCGCCTGCGCCAGTTCGCGTGATCCTTCGATCGTCGCGCGCGGATCATATCCTTCGGCCCGCTTCGCTGCGACTTCGGCTGCGGTCATCCCGAAGATGACGATATTCTCGCGTCCGACCTTTTCCATGATCTCGATATTGGCCCCGTCGAGCGTGCCAATGGTGAGCGCGCCGTTGAAGGCAAATTTCATATTGCCGGTGCCCGATGCCTCCATCCCGGCTGTCGAAATCTGTTCGCTGAGATCGGCCGCCGGGATGATCCGTTCGGCCAGCGAGACATTGTAGTTGGGCACGAACAGCACCTTCAGCACCTCGCCAACCGACGGGTCCGAATTGACGCGGCGGGCAATATCATTGGCGAGTTTGATGATCAGCTTGGCATTGTGATAGGTCGGCGCTGCCTTGCCGCCGAAAATCTTCACCCGCGGCACCCATTCCTTTTCGGGGTGGCTGCGGATCTGATCGTAGAGCGCCACGGTCTCGATCAGGTTGAGCAGTTGGCGCTTATACTCGTGGATTCGCTTGATCTGGACATCGAACAAGGCGTCCGGATCTAGCCTGATTCCGGTTAGATCGCGCAGGTGGTTCGCCAGATCAACCTTGTTTGCGCGCTTGGCCTCATCCACGCGCTCGCCAAATGCGGCGTCCTGCGCAAACGCCGACAGGGCGGTCAGCTTTTCCGCATCCTCAAGAAATTCACTGCCGATCGCCTCGCGGATCAAGCCGGTAAGGCGGGGGTTTGACTGCTGGAGCCAGCGCCGCGGTGTAACGCCGTTGGTCTTGTTGTTGATCCTGTCCGGGTACAAGCGATGCAGGTCGGCAAACACCGTTTCCTTCATCAACTCGGTGTGCAGGGCGGCCACACCGTTCACACTATGCGCGCCGACAAAGGCCAGATTGGCCATCCGCACCCGCCGCTCGCCATGTTCGTCGATCAACGAAATCGCGGCCACCGCCGCATCGTCCAACCCAGCCTTGCGCGCCTCGCGCAGCACACGGGCGTTGATCGCATAGATGATCTGCATGTGGCGTGGCAGCATCCGTTCGAACAGCGGCAGCGGCCAGCTTTCCAGCGCCTCGGGCAGCAAGGTGTGATTGGTATAGCCGATTGTGCGGCGCGTGATGTCCCAGGCATCGCCAAATGTCAGGCCATGCTCGTCCATCAGCAGCCGGACCAGCTCTGCAACCGCGACCGATGGGTGCGTGTCATTAAGCTGGATCGCCGCCTTGTCGGCCAGTGTCCGCACATCGCCATGATATTGCACATGGCGCCGAACGATGTCCTGGATCGATGCCGAAGAGAAGAAAAACTCCTGCCGCAACCGCAGTTCCTGCCCGGCCGGGGTCGAATCTGCCGGGTAGAGCACGCGCACCAGGCTGTCGGCGCGCACCTGCCCGGCCAAGGCCCCGGCATGATCACCGGCATTGAACGCATCAAGCTTGATCGGATCAAGCGCGTTGGCCGTCCACAAGCGCAGCGTGTTCACCCGCTTGCCGCGCCACCCGACAACAGGCGTATCGACGGCCGTTGCCTCGATTTTTTCGGCCGGGTGCCAGCGGCTCACCCCGGCATCGCATGTCACCTCGCCGCCAAATCCGACGCAATAAGCGCTTTCACGCCGTTCGAATTCCCAGGGATTGCCATGCTCAAGCCAGGTTTCCGGCAATTCCACCTGCCAGCCGCCATCGATGCGCTGGCGAAACATGCCGTTGATGTAGCGGATGCCATACCCATAGGCGGCAATATCGAGGCTGGCGAGGCTTTCCATGAAACACGCCGCCAGCCGCCCCAGCCCGCCATTGCCCAGCGCGGCGTCCGGCTCAAGTTCCTCAAGGCGGGCAAGATCAAACCCGTTCGCGCTGAGCGCTTGTTCCATTTCGCGGGTGCAGC
>JAIERC010000071.1 GCA_019747165.1 Sphingomonas sp.
CGGACGCGACCACGTTGACAAAGCTGGGGGTGGTCAGCTGCACCGGCGAGACATTGACGGCGACGCGCACCGGATAATCCCAGCGGGCGGCTTCATCGCAAGCGGTGCGCAACACCCATTCGCCAATCGGCGCGATCAGTCGGGTGTCTTCGGCCAGCGGGATGAATTTCACTGGTGAGATATTGCCGAGCTCCGGGTGGGCCCAGCGCAGCAGCGCTTCAAAACCCGTCAACGCACCGGTTTCGGCGCTGACGACCGGCTGATAGTTTAAATGCAGTTCGCCATTGGGCAGTGCCTTACGCAGCGCCATTTCCAGCACGCGGCGTTCCTCCGCAACGGCATGAAGCTGCGGCTCGTACACATGGCAGACATTGCCGCCCGCGTCCTTGGATCGGTATAGTGCCAGATCGGCGGATCGGATCAGCATTTCGGTCGTTCGGCCGTCGCGCGGACCAATCGCCATGCCTAGGCTGGCGCCGATATACAGCATGTTCTGATCGATATCATATGGCTGGGCGATCGCTTCGATGATCGCATTGGCGAGGCGCTCGATCCGGCTGCTGTCACTTGCGTCGCTGATAACGATGGCAAATTCGTCGCCCCCTAGTCGCCCGACCATTTCGCGATCGGTCATCAGACCACGCAGCCGATCAGCGACCTGAATCAGCATCCGATCGCCAACCGGATGGCCAAGCGTATCGTTCACCGCTTTGAAGCGATCGAGATCAATCATCAAAAAGGCGCAACGAGAATTCCACCGCTCTGCGTCGGCCATCGCGCGGGATAAAGTTTCAGTAAGCAATAGGCGGTTGGCAAGCCCGGTGAGCGCATCAAACCGAGCCATGCGATTGATCTTGTCGGCAGAGGCGCGTGCGTCGGTAATGTCGGAGCCCACACCGCGAAAGCCGATGAACTTGCCCGTTTCGTCGGTCCGCGGCGTTGCGGCGATTTCCCACCAGCGCTCGCCCCCGTTGATCTGCACCGGCACGATTAGCTCGCGAAAGGCTTCGCGATTCTTCAGCTTTTCGGCAAGGGTGCGAAGGCCTGCCGAAAAGTTCCCGGATTCCCAGGTCGAACCAGCCAGCAATTGGAGGAACGGCATTTTGTTGATTGTTGCAGGATCCATGCCGACGGCATAAGCAAAGCGCGGGGATGCGCGCACGATGCGCTTGGCCGAATCGATCTCCCAAAGCCAATCTGCGCTCTGGTCTTCCTCTTCGTTCAGCAACAGGCTCACCGTCTCGTCGCGTTCGGCCAAGGCAATTTCGTTCGCGCGGATGATCACCAGCGATTTCGCTCTGCTGAAGCATCCAATCATCAGCAGCAGGGTGAACAACAGGGCAGTGGCTGCCATCAGCGGTCCACTGGCGAAGGCGAGCACGATGCTGATCTTGCCGCCTAACAGCGCTAAAAAACTTATCGTGGCGAGCGGTAATGCTGCCATCGCCACTGATGATGCCGTCATCAGCACCGGCAGGATGACCCAAAGGCCAAGCGAATCGACCATATCTGCCTTGATCGACAAAATGATCGGTGGGACGGACCATACCGCCCCAAGCGCGATGCCCTCCAATGCTGTCGCCTGGACCGCTTCAATCGGGGCCGTCGGCGCGAGCAGATAGGTTGGGCTCAGCCGACGAAAGGTAATGGTCGCACTGACGGCCGCGATGACGATGCCCCAACCCACTGGCGCCCATAGCGGCAGGATCCGGGCGGCCAGCAAAATTACAAGCGCAGCACCGATGACGTTGGTGGCCAGCATGAAGAGTGCCAGTTGGCGACCGGTATGCAACTGGGCGGCGCGGATCGGGCCCCAATCGGTTGAATCTGCTGGATCATAAATGCCCAGCAATGCACGGGCGTCCATTTTCGGCTGAGCGAATTGCGAGGCGGATTGTGATGGCACAAGGCCATTTTACAGCGCCGTTGGTTAGCAGATGGTTAGAAAAAGGGACGCAAGGTGCTTTTTTACCGCGATCACGCGGCAATTGCATAGGGTTTGATCTCACCATTGAGATACAGATTCCGCGCTTTGGCGCGACTGAGTTTGCCAGAACTGGTGCGGGGCAGGGTGCGCGGCGGGATCAGCTCGATCACGCAATTCATCCCGGTAACGGAGCGAACCTTCTCACGGATGGCTTCGCGCAGGCGGACCCGTTCATGCTCATCTGAACTGCGGCACTGGACAAGGACCGCCGGTGTTTCTTCGCCGCCCGGCGTGGTGATCGCAAACGCTGCAATGTCGCCTGCCTTAAAGCCGGGCAGTTGTTCGACGGCCCATTCGATATCCTGCGGCCAATGGTTCTTGCCATTGACGATGATCATGTCCTTGGCGCGGCCGACGATATAGACATAACCGTCTGACATGTAACCCATATCGCCGGTGTCGAGCCACCCATCGACCATGCAGGCAGCGGTTGAATCGGGATCGCGGAAATAACCATCCATGATCGATGGACCCTTGCACCAGACTTTGCCGATTGCGCGGTCAGGCAGCGGGGTGCCATCTTCTTCGCGCACTTCGACCGCCATATCGCGCACCGGCTTGCCGCAATTGA
>JAIERC010000222.1 GCA_019747165.1 Sphingomonas sp.
ATCATCCCACCACAGGCGACGCATTATGTCGTGCCAGTCGGGGTGATGCGCATGCAGGTTGAGTTCTGGCGCGAACGCCCTGATCCGAGCGAAGGACCGATCAATGGATGACCTTGCCCTGGCGCGCGCTATCCATGTGATCGCTGTGCTGTTCTGGATCGGCGGCGTCGGATTTGTCACTTGGGTTATCATGCCTGCGCTGCGGGCAAGCGAACGTCCCACAGACCGCCTTGTACGGTTTCATCAGATCGAGGGACGTTTTGCATGGCAGGCGCGCATTTGGGTCATGCTGGCCGGTGCGAGCGGGCTGTGGCTGATCTACCGCGCGGATATGTGGAGCCGTTTTGCCGAGATACGCTTCTGGTGGATGCATCTGATGGTGGCGTTGTGGGCCGTGTTCGCGCTGATGCTGTTCGTGCTGGAGCCCTTGGTGTTGCACCACCGCATGACCCAATCGGCCACTCCCGAAGCTGATTTCGCTCGGATGATGCGATTGCATCAGGTGCTGACGCTCTTGGGCGTAGTTGCGATTCTCGGCGCAGTTGGCGGCAGTCACGGCCTTTTCTGAACTTAAGGGGCAGTGCAATGGAAAGCTATAAACCGACATTCGGCATCAAACCGCTTTGGACGATCCTGGTCGTCGCCAAGGTTGCCCGGTGATGTCGTCTTCAGCGGCGGTGTCTACGCGTTCGACTGGTTCATGTTCCGGGCGTTCGCGCCGGGCAATCGTCAACGCGGCACCTGGCTGCCCGATCTACTCTCTCCGCTTTTTCCACCCACAACAACAAAAGGATTATCCGTGCGCAAACCACTGAGTGCTGAAACAAAAGCCATCGTAAAATCGACCGCGCCTGCATTGCAGCAGCACGGCCTTGCCATCACGACGCGCATGTACGAGCGGCTGTTTATCGACCCCGACGTGAAGGCCATGTTCGACCAAGCCGCACAGGAAAGCGGAGAGCAACCGCGCCGTCTTGCTGGCGCTATCCTTGCTTATGCGCAGAACATCGACAAGTTGGAGGCTTTGACGGCGCCGGTGATGCGCATGGCTGCTCGGCATGTGGAAACGGGCGTAAAGGCAGAACACTACCCACTGGTAGCCAATGCTCTGCTGCCCGCGATCCGTGATGTTTTGGGCGATGCTGCAACCGACGAGGTGCTGGGTGCATGGGGAGAGGCCTATTGGGCGCTTGCTGACATCCTCATTGGCAAAGAAGAAGTTCTCTACGCAGAAGTGGATGGCAATTGACAGTCTGGGGCAATAACCCCTGTCTGAGCACATGGATAAAGTTACCGATTTGAGCCCGGACACTGCTCCGCGATTGGTGTGGAGCCGCTACTACAGCACGTTTGTAGCGGCTCCGCCCGGCCCCGGCGCTCGTGAGCGGCTTATTGCGGTGGCAGGTGCCATCATCGGCATTGTGACGACGGGACTGCTGTGCGGCGTTCTTGCCGGTACCGGCGCTGCGCACCCTCTGCTCGTGGCACCAATGGGGGCATCCGCTGTCCTGCTTTTCGCTGTTCCGGCAAGCCCTCTAGCACAGCCATGGTCGATCTTGGGCGGGAACGTCCTGTCGGCCGTGGTCGGCATAGCGGTCGCCCTTGCGGTCCCCAATGCTACCGTTGCAGCGGGTCTTGGTGTCGGCCTTGCCATTGCGGTCATGTCACTGGCGCGCTGTCTGCATCCGCCGGGCGGCGCTGTTGCCTTGTCAGCCGTGCTCGGTGGGGCCGCCGGAAGCGCGCACCCGTTCATGTTCGCGCTTTACCCCGTCGGCTTGAACTCGCTGCTGCTGATCCTCGCTGGCCTGGCATTCCATCGCATGACAGGGCACACCTATCCGCATCGGGCGAAGCTGACTGAAAGCGCCCACGGCACGCAGGATTCTGCGCCACTCAGCAGAAGCGGGGTAAGGCCGAACGACATTGATGTAGCGCTGGCACGTTTTGGCGATACGCTCGACATCAATCGCGACGATCTTTTGCAACTCTTCGAATTGGCGGGACTGAGCGCGACGGAACGACAGGTCGAGGAGTTAACCTGCGGCGACATCATGTCACGCGATGTCATCACGATTGCGGGAACCGCACTAGTGGAAGACGCGCATGTTCTGCTTCGGGCCAGACGACTGCGCGCGCTTCCGGTAGAAAATGCCACTGGCCAGCTGATCGGCGTGATCACATGGCCAGACCTCGACAAACAGGGGGCTTTTGCGTCGGAGATCATGGCACCGGCAGATACGGCGCATTTGACGGCGCCCGCGGCAACGCTGCTCGCCCCTCTCGCCAATGGTCACGGTCACGAGGTCATGATCGTGGACGATAACATGCAGTTGCAAGGCATCGTTACCCAAACGGACATCATTGCCAGTTTGATAACAAAAGCGGTCACGCTCAATGCAAAATGAGGGTTGTCACCTTTGGCTGCCGCTTCGGAGGCAGCCAAGCGCGACGCTCCACGGATACCCCGCCATGTCGGCTTTTAGGCTATAGCTTGGCTGTCAGACGCCGCGACCAGCTTATCGACCTTGGCGAGGAAAAAGCGCTCACTCCACAGATCAACCGAT
>JAIERC010000042.1 GCA_019747165.1 Sphingomonas sp.
GACGCACTAGGGCTCGAACCTAGGACCCGCTGATTAAGAGTCAGCTGCTCTACCAACTGAGCTATGCGTCCATGCCAATCAGCGAAAAAAGACCGCGCCTTGGTGAGGGCGCTCGCGACTGGAGGGCGGCGGTTAGCACCCGATTGCCGCGATTGCAAACCCCTTTGCTTAGCTTTTTTTACCAGCGCACCACCTGGCGGTTTTGGCGGTCGATGGACATTAGGATGCCGATGCAGATTAGCACGGTCATTTGTGCGGAGCCGCCCCAACTGACCAGGGGTAACGGGATGCCGACAACGGGTGCGAGGCCCATCACCATGAGTAGATTGATCGCGACGTAGAAGAAGATCGTGCTGGCAAGGCCGGCCGCGGCGAGGCGGGCAAAGCGGGTCTGCGCGCGCATCGCAACGCTGATGCCCCAGTTGATCAACAGGAAGAAGGTAAAGATCAGCGCCAGGCCGCCCAACAGGCCCCATTCCTCTGCCATCGTCGCGAAGATGAAATCGGTGTGCCCCTCTGGCAGATAATCGAGATGGCTCTGGGTGCCGTTAAGGAAGCCCTTGCCGAAAATCCCGCCTGAGCCGATCGCGATTTTGGACTGGCTGATATGATAGCCAGTGCCGAGCGGATCACTTTCCGGGTTGAGGAAAACCAAGATCCGGTTGCGTTGATAATCATGCAGCAGGAAATTGACGGCGAGCGGGACGGCCGCTGCCATCGCCAAGGCACCGCCAATAAACAACCGCAACGGCACGCCCGCCAGGAACATCACGGTGACGCCACCGCCAACAATCATCAGCGCCGTGCCAAGATCGGGCTGTTTCATGACCAGCAACGCCGGGAAGAGGATCAACGCTGCGGCTGGCCAGATTGCCCCGAAACGCCGGGTTTCATTGGGCGGCAGGAGATCATAGAATTTGGCGACCGCCAGCACGATCCAGGGCTTCATCAGCTCGGACGGCTGGAGTCTGAACCCCATGCCAAGATCCAGCCAGCGCTGGCCGCCGCCACGCACCGCGCCGATCAGTTCGACGAGCACCAACAGGAAGACGAGGATGCCATAGCCGGGCAGGGCAATCGTTCCCCAGGTATTTTCGCGGACGCGCGACAGCATCACGGCGCCGGCAAGGAAGGCGAACAGGCGAATGCCTTGCGGCAGCGCCCAGGGGCGCCAGGATCCGCCGGCCGCGGAAAAGAGGATGACCAGGCCGAAACAGCCAATGCCGAGCACCAGCAAGATGACGCGCCACGGCAACTGAGCAAGCGGGGCGGGCACGAATTCATATTTCGAACTCATGGCTCTGGCGACTCCGTCGACCCTTCGGCGGCGATGCCCCCACCGCTGGTGTTGCCAACGATCGCGGCGTTTGCCGTGCTGGCAGCAGTGGCAGCGGCCACTGCAGGGGCCTCTGTTGCCGCCGTCGCATTGGCTTCGGTCGCTGCCGCCACTGCTGATGGCGCGCCACCGGCGGCCAACCGATACTCCTCAGCCGACGCTGCCATCCGCGTGCGGATATCGCCACCCCAGCTGGGTTCGACCTCAGCGAGTGCCGCAACGGCGCGATCACGATCGAACAGATAGGTCATGATGTCGCGCCCGATCATCGGCGTATCGAGGTTGCGGACTGTATGGCCGTTATGTTCAAGCACGATGGCGGCGGCGTAGCGCGGCTTATCCGCTGGCGCGAAACAGACGAACAGCGCGTGATCGCGCAGTTTGAAGGGGAGCTGACCGTTTTTGAGCACGCCCGATGCACGTTCGGCCATGGTGATGCGGCGGACCTGCGCGGTGCCGGTCTTGGCGGCGATTGCAACGCCCGGCACGAGCAAGCGCGCTGCGCCGCCGGTGCCGCCTTCGTTGACAACGCCGTACATCGCATCGCGCACCCGAGCGAGATGAGCGGGGTCAATGCCGAGTGCCGGGGCGGACTGCACCTGATCGGCCAGGATGCTGGGCTGCAATTGCCTGCCAGACGCGATCCGCGACGCCATGACGGCGAGTTGGAGCGGATTGGCGAGCACATAGCCCTGGCCGATCGACGCGTTGAGCGAATCCGCGACCGTCCATTCTTCCTTATATTTGGCGAGCTTCCAGGCCGGATCGGGCATGGTGCCCGGTCTTCAGGATCAATGCCGGCTGCCATCAGCGCCAAGGCGTTCATTGGCTTGACGGTGGAGCCGGGCGGATACAGGCCTTGCAGCGTCTTATTCATCAACGGCACGTGATCATCGTCTGACAGCATCTGCCATTCGAGATGACTGATGCCATCGGAAAAACTGTTCGGATCATAGGCCGGCATCGAGACCATCGCCAGCATTTCGCCCGTCAGACAATCGATCACCACGGCCGATCCCGAATTGGTGCCCAAGCGCCGGGCCGCATATTCCTGTAAGCCAATATCGATCGTCAGCCGACCGGTTTTGCCGGGCTGGTCGGTGCGCGACGCCAGTTCGCGGACAAGTTTGCCCCGCGCCGTGACTTCGATCCGCTTGGCACCCGGCACCCCGCGCAGTTCGCTTTCCAGCGCCTTTTCAAGGCCGTCCTTGCCGAGTTTGAAACCCGGTGTGACGAGCAATGGAT
>JAIERC010000072.1 GCA_019747165.1 Sphingomonas sp.
CGTTGGATGAATTGAAAGCGCCTGGGCCGCCCGGCACCGTGGCAAGTACCCGGCCAGTCACCGCGATCGATGCCGAGCGAATCATGTTCGCCAATGGCGTCGAGCTGAACATCAAGCAGACGGCGATCGAAAAAAATGCGGTTACCGTGCTCGTTCAAATCGGTCACGGCGCGCTCAATCGGGATGCTGATGCGCGCTTACTCGACTGGTCGTCTGGCGCGTTGATAAGCATGGGGATTGGCCCATTTTCCGCCGATGAGCTCGCCCGCGTAACGAGCGGGCGGCAGATCGGGTTCAACCTCCAGATGGTTCGGGGCAGCCTGGACCTAATTACCCAAACTAACCGCCGCGATCTGGCCGACAGCCTTCGGTTAATGACCGCCCTCGTCGATCATGTGCGCTATACCGAATCGTCACTTGAGCGGTTCAAGGCGGGGTTCGACTCCGGCTATGCCTCGATCTTCAGCCGACCCGGATCGGTGCTGTCTGCCTATGGGGAAAGCTATCTCACCAATGGCGATAAGCGATTTGCGGGCATCCCAGACCCCAAAGAGGTACGAGCGCTGAGCAATGACGCGTTTCGGACTTATTGGAATGCGCGCATGGCGGAAGGACCGATTAAGATCGTCGTCGTCGGCGATTATGACCGCACCGCCTTGATCGCCGCCGTTGCTGCGAGCTTCGGCGCCTTGCCGCCAAGACAGGATGTACCGCCGACGGCAGCGCAAATCGATGTGCGGCCATCACCGCCGACCCGGCAACCCATCACCCTATATCACCGCGGGGCCGCCGATCAGGCAATTTTCTCACGCAACTGGCCGACAACCGGCGTATTCGCTAATCTTGCAGAAAGTCGGGCGCTTACCGTCGCGGCATCGATTTTGCAGACCCAGCTGACCGAAAACTTTCGCGAACAGCAGGGCGGCAGCTATGCCCCGTCGGTGGGCAGCAACCAATCCGACGTGCTGCCACGCTATGGCATGTTTCGCGCCAGCGCACAGTTGACCGCCGAGAAGATCCCAGCCTTTGAAAAGACGCTTGATGAAGCGATCGCGGCGATTGCTGCCAACGGCCCGCCAGCCGATGATCTCGAACGGACGCGATCAACCATATTGAGCAGTATCGCTCGCGAAAAAACGACGGACAACCGCATTTGGGTGAGCGTTCTGGCACGCGATCTTGACGATCCCCGCGTGCTCAGCAGCTTCTTGTCGCGGGAAACTGGCTATGCCGCCGTGACCGCTGGGCAGGTGCAGGCGGTGGTACGCAAATATTTGAAACCACGTGGTGCGATCGACATCCGCGTTCTGCCGGAAGCGAGCAAACCAGTTCGCTAACGGCAGCCGCGCACGCCAATCGCAACAGGCTACTCATCAGCGCCCGATCAGCGGCAGGTCACGTTGCCGCGATCGATCGACTGGCCAAGCAACGCCCCGATTCCGCCGCCGAGCAGCGTGCCGAGTGTCCGTGATCCGCCACCAGCAATGGCATTGCCGAGCAATCCGCCCGAGATACCGCCGACGATCAGGCCGGTCGTGCCGTCTGAACGCCGACAATAATAACGATTGTCACGACCGCGATAGATCCGGTCGTTGCGGGTCAACCGACGAGTGCGATAATTGCTGCCGTCGCGATAATATTGATCGGCATAATAAGTGGTTTCGCCGTTTGGCAGCGGGTTATAATCATATTGGCGATATTGGCGCCAATCGCGGATATGGTTGCGGCGATCCTTTTGGGCATCGCGCAGATCCTTGCGATAATTCTGGTTCGCCTGGCGGACGTCGCGCGGGGTATCGGCTTGGTTTATCGCGTTGCGGCGATCCTGCTCAGCATCACGCGCGTCGTTGCGATAGGCTTGGTTGGGGGTTTGGGCGGCAACCGGCAGCACCGGCAGGACCGTCGCTGCCATCGCGGCAGCCATGAAGATAAAGCGCATCGGTATTTCCTTGATGTGATAGACAAGGACCAAACGGATAACTTCGCCTTCGGTTGCGTGATGGCCCATCACCGCGCCGCTTACCCCCATGAGAGCGCGGACAAGCGCCATGCAAAAAGGGCCCAGCGTTGCCGCCAGGCCCCTTGCTTGCAATCATGATGACTCGCTGCTTAGCGGCAGCGCTTCTTCGCGGTAATCGACCGATCGATCGCGCGTCCGCCAAAGGCGCCGCCGACGCCACCCGCGACCGTGCCCAGCAAACCACCGCCGAGCGCATTGCCAACCACCGCGCCACCGACGCCGCCGATGATCAGCCCGGTCGTGCCATCGGAATGGCGGCAATAGGTCTTGCCATTGCGGGTATAGACACGCGGCGCGCTATGTTTTTTGCGCGCTTCGGCTTGGGTGGGGAATGAAATCGATGCCACCGGCAGGATGAGCGAGACAGCAGTGAGCGCCATCAGAAATTTACGCATCAAAAAACTCCCTAACCTTGGATGAGGACGGGGGGATAACGCCGCTTTACCCCTTGGGGTTTCATGAAAACGAAACAACGATGTGATCATCAGCGTTCAGCCCGCTGGTGATTGATATCAAACCGGGCCAATTCTGTCCACGATATCCACATTATCCACAGGCCGATGACGCCCGATTTCCCTTGGTGCG
>JAIERC010000315.1 GCA_019747165.1 Sphingomonas sp.
AGCCCCCACCCCAACCCCTCCCCTGAAGAGGAGGGGCTTTAGTGACTCCACGCGATCGCAAACAGAGCTAAGGGCGCGGTGCTGGTCCCGCCAACACCGGCAGGCTTTCCGCGCCATTTGCCGCCAGCGCGGCTACGGCGAAGAGGTGATCGTCGATCGAGGTGTTGACCAGAGTCACGCCCGGCTCGGTCACATCCTTATGGCCCGTCCAACGATCAGTATCGGTGCGTCGCCAATAGACGCGGTAGCTGGCCGCCCCCGTCACCGGCGCCCATTTCACCACCGTATCGAAGGATAGCGCGCCGTTGATCGTCACCTGCTTGGGCGCAGCGGGCGCGCTGGCGAAGCGGCGGGTCGCGGCGACATTGATTGCGGTGACCTTGGCGAGATAGGGAAAATCCATTTTATCGATGGTGTCACCATAATCAACGCCGCCCTCGCTCCGGATATCCTGGTGCTGCTGCGTCCAGTTTTCCGCGCCGACGGAAAAGCGCACCGCCGGATAGCCGAGCTTCAGAAACGGCTCATGATCGCCGCCGCGCCCGAAACGATCGGGCCGCCGGTCCATGAACACATCAAGCCCACCGGGGATGTCCGCCGCAATCGTGTCGATCGTCTTGGCCAGCGCGCGGGAGGGGCCGTCATCCTCGCCGCCATTGCCGCGCCGGGCGAGCTGTTCCGCGAGGGTTTCAGACGCGCGAATGCCTTCAGAAAACACCCGAACTCGGTCGGCGACCCGAATGCCGTTTTGCCCCATCGTATTGCCAACGATATCGTTGTTGAGCATCGCCGAGACTTCCCAGCCGCGTTCCTTGGCGGTTTCGGCGAGCAATTGCCCGCCCCATAGCCCCTGTTCCTCTCCCGAGAAGATCGCATAGACGATCGTCGCTTCGAATTTCTCGGTCGACAGCAGCCGCGCCGCTTCCATAACCAGCGCCACGCCAGATGCGTTGTCATTGGCGCCCGGCGCGTCCTTGGTGACGTCAAGCGTATCGGTGCCGCGGCTGTCGATATGCGCGCCGACGATGACGACGCGGTTGGGATCGCGCCCCCATTGTACGCCGAGCACGTCGATCACCTCGACCCCATTGGGCGCGCGCGGCCCCGTGAACGTGCGCCCGATGCGCTGAACCTGCATGCAGCCGCACGCCTCACCCAATTTGTCGAGCTCGTCCGCTGCCCAGGCCCGCGCCGCGCCGATGCCGCGCACCGGATCAGTGGGGGACGAAAGCGTATTGCGCGTGCCGAACGAGACGAGCTTTTCCACGGTCGCCCTCAGGCGAACCGGGTCGGGCTTGTCCTTGGCATTGGCCAAAGCGGGAAGGCAGAGGGCGAGGGCAGCGGTGGCCAGAAGAGAGATGCGCATAGCGGCATGGTGGCGGCTACAGCACCCATCGGCAAGAGGTTAAGATGCAGCCGCGACCGTGCGGACATAATCCGGCTCGATCTCGGGCGCAGCGCATCCGTCCGTTGGGTAATAGGCCCCATTGCCAAGTCGGGTAAGCAGACGGCGTGCATCGACAGCGGCGGCCGTCAGCTTCCCGTGGCCGGGCCCGGCGGCGATCCGGCGAAGCAGGGCGATCGTTCGCGCGCCGCAGCCATCGGCTGACAGCAAGCCCGCAAGCTGCGCGGTGGCCTCACGCTCTTCGCCCGGATCGATTGGCGCATTGTTGGTGGGTGAGGGCGGATAATAAAAGGGTTGCTGGTAATAATTGCGCAAATCGACATTGGCGGCGATCGTGGCGGAGGTGATGTTGGCGAGCACCGCCGCCGCACCGCTCAGCTTGAACGGCTTGCGCGGCGTGAAACGCACGAGTTTGAGTTTCACGAGCACATCAAGATCACGGACTGACCGGGTCTGCCGGACCGCGTCGATCGGCAAGCCCGAAGCAAAGCCGAACAAGCCTATCCCGGCATCATTGACCACGGGCAACCGCGGCTGTTCGTCATCGGCGAGGGCAATTTTCACGCGTTCTGCAACAATGCGGTCGATGGGCTGCATGCCGTCAGCAGGCGGCGTTGATGCGATGCCCGCGCTCGCCAGCAGCAGCAGGGGCAGGAGGGCAAGGCTTGGAGCAAGAGAATGGCGGCGGCGCATGGACGTTCTCCCAGAAGGTCGAATGCGATAGAGCAATGATCTAAGGCAGAATTTTGACCAACCGCGCTAGCTCAGCCGATCGATCGCGGCGGCGCTTAGCCCGCCGGGCACGATCATCAACGGAATGGGCAGGGCACCGGCGTCTGATCCGGCGAAATGGCTAATGAGCGGGCCGGGCGCGCCATGCGGGGCGGCGGCAAGCACCAGCGCGGCGATTTCCGGATTGCCGGCGATGACCTCGCGAATCACCTTGCTGGCGTCGCCCTGGCGCACGGTGATGATTGGCTTCAGCCCCGATTCCTCAATCAGCGTGCCGGCCGCTGCGGCGACCAGGGCCTCGGCATGCTGGCGAGCCTCTTCCTCGATCGTCGCCTGTACGCCGCCCCAGGGCACGAACTCGGCAGCGGGCACCAGCGCCAGGATTTCGACGCCGCCGCCCGTCTTCACGGCGCGGCGTGCGGCAAAGCGCAGCGCGGTTTCGGCCTCGGGCGTCTCGTCGATCACCACCA
>JAIERC010000388.1 GCA_019747165.1 Sphingomonas sp.
CCGCGATTGCGCGTAGCCTGTCGGCGCGCGGCGAGCAGTTGACCAAGATCGCGTCCGGCTTTTGCATGGACCAATCGCGCTGGCCGAGCCTGCAGGGGCCGCATAATGCCCAGAATGCACTGGCAGCGATCAATGCGTGCGAAGCGCTTGGCGTACCCCAGGCCGCGATCGACAAGGGGCTGGAGAGCTTCACTGGCCTTGCGCACCGGATGGAAACCGTCGCGACCCGGAACGGCGTCCGCTTCGTCAACGACAGCAAGGCGACCAATGCCGAAAGCGCCGCTCCCGCACTGGCGGCGTTTGACGGTATCCACTGGATTTTGGGCGGGCGGGCCAAATCGCCTTCGCTCGATGCCTGTCGCCCAGGATTTCCGCATATCCGTGCCGCGTACACAATCGGCGAGGCAGGCCAGCAATTTTACGCGCTATTGGACGGGCTTGTACCCGTGTCATATTGCGAGACGCTGGATCGGGCGGTCATGATGGCGGCCAGTAAAGCGCAATCGGGTGAGACGGTGTTGCTTTCGCCGGCCTGTGCGTCGTTCGATCAATTTCGTGATTTCGAGGCGCGGGGCGATGCCTTTCGCGCTGCGGTGGAGGCGCTGGCATGACCGATATCACGGCAGAGTCGATGCGGGCGGACCGGCGCCAGGCGCTGTGGGCGCGGGTCAAGCCGCGCGGCGGGCGCGGGGATCGCAGCCCGATCGGCATGTGGTTCTGGGATATTGACCGGGTGCTGTTGCTGCTGGCGCTGTTGTTGATCGCCATCGGCCTGTTGGCGGTGGCGGCGGCAAGCCCAGCTTCGGCTTTGCGCTATTCTGGCGACAAGACGCATATTCAGCCGCTCTATTATTTCTGGCGGCAAGTGATGTGGGTGGGCGTGTCACTGCCGGTGATGTTTGTCGTGTCGATGCTGCCCGTGCCGGTTGCGCGGCGGATGGCACTGATCGGCGGGGCGGTGTTCTTTTGCCTGCTCGCCGCTGTGCCGCTTATCGGTGTGGAGCATAATGGCGCGCGGCGCTGGATCGGGCTTGGTATTTCCGAATTTCAGCCGTCTGAATTCCTCAAGCCCTTCTTCATCGTCAGCATGGCATGGCTGTTGTCGCTGAAGGCGAAGGAAGCCGATCTGCCGGTGGTGCCGATCACGGCGGCGATGACGGCATTGGTCGGCGGGCTGTTGATGATGCAGCCCGATCTGGGCCAGACGATTATCTTTGGGGTGATCTGGCTGTCTTTGCTGATGATCGCCGGTACGCCGTTGAAGGTGATGGGGAGCCTGGTGGCGGCGGCGCCGGTTGGTCTGATCGCTGCATATATGTTTTATGATACCGCGCGGATTCGGATCGACGCGTTCCTGTCGCGCGGCAGCGATGGCGGGACGATCGACCATTATCAGACCGATATGGCCTATGCGACGCTGACCGCTGGTGGCGTGACGGGCACCGGGCCGGGGGGTGGCGCGATGAAATTCCGGCTGCCTGAAGCGCACACTGATTACATCTTTTCCGTGATCGGCGAAGAATTCGGGTTGATCGCCTGTGGCGTGATCGCCCTCCTGTTTCTGGCGATCGTGGTCCGCGTGTTCGTGAAACTGCTCGACGAGCCCGATCCGTTCCGCATGCTTGCCGCCGCTGGCCTCGCCACCCAATTCGGCGCGCAAGCGTTGGTGAGCATGGCGGTCAACACCGGGATTGCGCCGTCCAAGGGGATGACGCTGCCGTTTATCAGCTATGGTGGATCGTCAATGATCGCGCTGTCGATCGGTATGGGCTTGCTGCTTGCCTTTACGCGGCGCAATCCATTCTTGACGCGATCTCCCTATGTTGTCCGGTGGAGTGGCCAATGAGCAAAGCACGCCATTTCGTTCTCGCCGCCGGCGGCACCGGGGGCCATATGGTGCCGGCTGCTGCACTCGCGGCCGAGCTGATCCGGCGTGGCCATTCGGTCGCGCTGATCAGCGACGAACGCGGTGTGCGCTTTCCTGGCCTGTTCGATGGGATCGAAACGCATATCCTGCCAGCCAGCCGACTGGCGGGCGGGTCGATCGGCTGGGCGCGGGCGGGGGTGAACATGTTGCGCGGTCGCAGCATGACCAAACGGCTGTTCCGTAAGCACCGTCCGGCAGCAGTGATCGGCTTTGGCGGTTATCCTGCTTATCCAGCGTTGCTGGGTGCTTTTGCGCTGGGCGTACCAACCGCCGTGCATGAGCAAAATGCGGTGCTTGGCCGAGTCAATCGCCTGGTCGGCGGCCGGGTCGTCGCGATTGCCACGTCCTATCCCGATGTCGAGCGGCTGAAGGATAGCTGGCGCGGCAAGACCCATCTGGTCGGCAATCCGGTGCGCGATTCGGTGCTGTCGCTGCGTACCCGGCCCTATCCCCTGCTTGAGGAGGACGGCATTTTTCGGGTGCTCGTGACTGGCGGCAGCCAGGGGGCGAGCATTTTGAGCCAAGTCGTACCCGATGGCCTTGCGCTGTTGCCGATCAGCTTTCGCCGCCGCTTGCAGGTGACGCATCAGGCGCGGGTCGAGGATATCGATCAGGTTCGCGCCAAATATGCCGAACTGTCGATTGCCGCCGAACTGGCGACATATCTGCCCGATCTGCCTGAACAGCTTGCCT
>JAIERC010000077.1 GCA_019747165.1 Sphingomonas sp.
ATCGCGCGCGCCTGATGCCCCGTCACACCGAAACCCGCCGTTTGCCCTATAGCCCCGAACAAATGTTCGCGCTGGTCGCTGATGTCGCGCGCTACCCGGATTTTCTGCCTTGGGTGTCAGCGATCCGGGTGCGATCGAACACCGATACGCAGATGATTGCCGATATGGTGGTTGGCTTTAAGGGCTTGCGCGAAACCTTTACGTCAAAGGTGCAAAAGGTTCGGCCAACCGCGATTAATGTCGATTATCTCGATGGGCCGCTGAAATATCTGCGCAACGAATGGGGTTTTCGGCCGGATGATCGGGCAGGGGCGGGAGGCGGCTGCCTCGTCGACTTTTCCGTCGATTTTGCCTTCAAAAATCGGGTGTTTGAAGCGTTGGCCGGCCAGGTGTTCGATCGCGCGCTGCGCCGCATGATCAGCGCGTTCGAAGAGCGCGCGGCGGTGCTTTACGCCGATACTGGTTCACCGGGCAGCAGCAGTTCGAGCGCACATAGCGCTGCCTGAAGCCTGATCCCGCCCCGGCCAAGATCGCCAAAATCGCGCCGATCGGCAACGACGTCGGCTGGATCGCCGCCTTTTTCCGCGCGCGCAAATACAACCGTGCCGACCGGTTTCTTGTCTGTGCCGCCCCCCGGCCCGGCAACGCCAGTTATTGCCACGGCCACATCGGCCCCTGTGGCTTCCAGCGCGCCGCGGGCCATGCTCCAGGCCACCGCGATCGATACGGCGCCAAAGGTATCGAGCACATCCGTGCTCACCTTCAACTGTGCGGTCTTGGCGTCGTTGGCGTAAGTGACGAAGCCGGTATGCAGGACGGCAGAAGACCCCGGTATTTCAGTAATCGCAGCGGCGACCAGGCCACCCGTGCAGCTCTCCGCTACGGTGATGACACGCCCAGCCGCAAGATTGGCCTCCACCACCCGCCGAGCGGCTTCGATGAGTGCCGGGGGGAGGACGGTATCCATCATATCCATATCAGCGCGTTCCCTGTGGACAGATCGGCAAACGAGGCTTTTGACGATCGGTGCGCTTGGCATCGACCAATTGGATAATTGACACAAACAAAGCCGCCGCATTGCGGGGCGGCAAGGGTTGGGCAAGTTGGACGATGCGTTCGATTGCGGCGCAATCACCCGGTTGGATGCCGCGGGTCAGCATCGGCGTGACCAGCGTCCCGAGCAAGGGCCGCGCAAAGGCGCTATCAAGCATTGAGGCAATATCGGGCCCTGTGATTTTGCCAATCGCCGTCCTCCCGCGCGGCCAGGCTAGTTCGGCTTCGGCGCGGTAGCGATCGATGAAGGGCCCGCTCGTCTGGCGGAGCAGCGCCGATGTGGGCAGGGTGTTGGCGCATATGCCGCCGACATTGGTAATCAGTTCAGGAATGACGGCGCCGACCAGTGCCTCGGCCTCTGGCGGTGTAACGCAGGGCACAGCGATCGCTACCGCCACCTCCTGTGCCGTCGCGGCGCTCGCCCCCAGGATCAGCATCAGGCTGGCAGGCAGAACAGTCCATTTGCTCATCGCGCCGGTAGCCTGATTGTTGCAACCGCCTGGGCAGCAATGCCTTCGCCACGACCGGTAAAGCCCAGCTTTTCAGTCGTGGTCGCCTTGATGCTCACCTGATCGGGATCGAGCGCGAGGAGTTCAGCGATCCGGGCGCGCATTGCTTCGCGGTGCGGGCCGATCTTGGGCGCTTCGCAAATCAGCGTCAGATCGATGAAATCGATGATCCCGCCACGTTCGGCAATCAAATGGGCGGCATGTTGCAGGAATTTATACGACGCTGCCCCGCGCCATTGCGGATCGCTGGGCGGAAAATGAGTGCCGATATCGCCCGCGCCAATCGTGCCGAGCAGCGCATCGGTGAGCGCGTGAAGGCCGACATCGGCGTCGCTATGGCCCGACAGACCCTTGTCATGCGGGACCAGAATGCCGCCCAGCCACAATTCCTCGCCAGCCTCAAGCCGGTGGACATCGAACCCCATCGCCGTTCTGGAGACAAGCGTGGGTTCATGGCGCGCTTCTGCGGCGGCAAAATCGGCTGGATAGGTGACTTTTTCGAGCATCATATCCCCTTCGACGATTGCAACTTTATGGCCAAAGCGCCGGGCCATCTGGGCGTCATCGGTTGCCTCTTCGCCCCCCGGCCACTGACGGTGCGATTCCACTATAGCATCGAAATGAAAGGCCTGCGGCGTCTGGATGCGAAACAGGCCGTCGCGCGCCACGGTTGCGCCCAAAATCTCCATGCCCCGTGCAAGCGTATCCGCAACGGGCAACACCGGAACAGCGCCTGCACTTTCTGCCAGCGCGTCGATCAGGCGATCAATCGTTGCGGTGGGCAGGAAGGGGCGGGCGGCATCATGAATCAAGACAAAATCAGCGCCGCCATTGGCGGCAATCCATTCGAGGCCCGCGCGCACCGAATCGCGCCGCGCCGCGCCGCCGGCAACGCGCGGGCAGGGGCCGATTGCCGAATCGAGCAAGTCCTCCTGCCCAGCGCCGATCGCAACCAGCACGCTGGTAATGCGGGGATGGTTGGCGAGCGCTGCATAGCTATGCGCAATCATCGGCTTGCCGGCGACCCTTGCATATTGCTTGGGCACGTCGCCACCGGCGCGGGTGCC
>JAIERC010000424.1 GCA_019747165.1 Sphingomonas sp.
AGCAGAAGATCAGCAAGCACATCAGCTTCGGCCTGGAATACAGCTTGCACAGCTATGCCGACGGCGAATATCGGGTTCGGGCAACCCAGGGCACGGCAGCAGCGACCAACCCGTTCGTGCTCCCCCCCAACACCGCCGGCACTGACTTTGCCCGGACCGACGACAATTTCCGCTGGCACAGCCTGCGCGCGACACTGGCCTTCCGCTTCTGATCATTTGATCAGGCGGAGATGAATAAAAGGCGGCGATGGCAATGCCCATCGCCGCCGTTTTATTTATTGCAGACCAGCAGACTCGCTGATCGACAGAATCCTCAGCGAACGCGCGGGCCGCCAAAGGGCAAAGGCGGCGGCGGACGGCGATCACGGCGTGGCGGCGGGTACCTGATCATAGCGGCAATGCGATTTGCGGCCGGTGAGCATGCACGTGTTCACGACCTTGTCGGCGAGGTTCCAGACCCGGACTTTCCACCTGCCCGACCCCAGCCGATCCATCGTCATATAGCCAAAGCCATCGACCCAGGAACTGAACGGGCCGACGACAGCGCCTGGCGCGGGCGAGAAGCGCACGGGCAAGCGGCTGGGCAGCGGCACCTTGTCTTCCTCAGTCCCGGAAAAGCCGGCGACGAATTGTGACGGGTGATCGCTGGCAAAGCTCAACTGCTCCCATAAATGAATATGCCCGGAGAGCAGGACATCGACCCCGTCAGGGAAGAGGCGCGGGTTGAGTGACGCGAATGCCGACTGGATCGCTGCATTGCCCCCGGCAAGCGTTCCGGACTTGCCCGCCACGCCGACGCCGAGAATCGGCTTGTGATTGGCGACGAAGTTGTGCGCGGCACCCTTGGCCAGCGCTGCCATTCGGCGATAACTGTCCTGATATACCGGCACCAAGGCATCGTCTGCGGCAAGCGGTTTGGATCCGGCATTGGCGAGATCGAGCACGATCACCTGTGTGTCATGGCCAAGGGCCACGGCATAAGGTGGTGTATCATCGCCGAAATGATCATTGGCCGGATCGTTGCAATCGCGCCTCGGTTGAAGCGGACTGGGATCGAGGAATCGCCACCAGCCCTGACCGGCGCGTGCGCAATTTTCGTGATTGCCGCGCACGACAATCAGCGGCGCTGCGGCAAGCAGCGGGCGCGCCGGTGTAAAGAAATCAGCCTGCCAGGCGTCCCAACCATAGCCCCAGGGTGATCCCGCACAGCCAGTATTGCCCGCCGGGCACGGATTTTCGCGGTAATGGTAATCGCCAACATGGAGGATCAGATCGGGTTTGGCTGCAGCGGCGCGCTGCGCGATCCGGGCAAAGGGAAAGGCTTGGGCGTCGTTGCAGGCCTGAAAAGCATTGTCGCTGGCCTTCATGCGGCACCCGGTGTCGCCGATCACGACGATGCGCCGGACCAGCCTGGGCGGTGCGGGCAGGCGATGCCCGGCGACGCTGATCCGGCGGGCACCCCTGGCGATGACCGCTTCACAGGTCAGCACATTGAAGACTGAGGCTTTCGAATTCTCGGCCGTCGACAGCGTTGGACGTAGCGCTACCGTGCCGGGGGTCGATCGAATTGACATGGCCATAGCGACCCCATCGATCAGCAGTGCCGGACACGACGATGCCTCGGTGATCACGCGCGCCGTCGCCATGTTGTCCGCGCCCATCACGACATAGCTTGCCTGGATCGGGTCGCGAACCGGCGCGGCACTTCGGTAAGCCTGACCGATCGATGGGGTGGCGCCAAGCGCCAGGGCAAGGGCGATTGCCGATCGAAGGAGCCGCCGCTCGATTGCCATCCTAATCCGTTGCCCCGCCAATTGGTTCGTCAACCAGCGGGTACGGACAGCGCATGACATTTTCGCGACGGCGCGACCTGTTGCTACCGAACGCGCGGGCCGCCAAAGGGCAAAGGCGGCGGCGGGCGGCGATCGCGGCGGGGCAGTTGTGCCTGATAGGCATGGCCGCAATGCGCGATGCAATAGGGGAAGCCCGGGTTCACCTTTTCACCGCAGAAGTGGAAATCGGGCTCGCCCGGATGACCCAACGGCCATTTGCAGATGCGATCGTTCAAATCGAGCAAGGTCGTCTTACCGGCCATGTCGGCTGATGGCTTGGCAGGCACAAGCCGACGCGGCGGGGCCGGGGTAATCGGTGCCTGTTGCTCGCCGGGGGCCTGGCGCAAAAAGCCGCCAGGGCCAACCGACCGCATGATCACGGCTGGCGCTTTTTCCACCACAGGTTCATCAGCCACATCGGTGACTTCGGGCACATCAGCAGGTTCTACCGCTTCCACTGGTGCTGCAACGACAGGCGCGGGTCGCGGCGCGGCAACGGGCTTGCGCTCTGCAACGGGCGCCGGGACCGGCGTGGCGACCACAGCGGGAGCGGGCTTGGCTGCGGGCGCTGCCTTGGCTTCCGGCTCGTGCGCCTTGACTGGCGATGGTCGGGCCTGCAGCCCCAACCGGTGGGCCTTGCCGATCACTGCGTTGCGGCTGACACCGCCCAGCGATTCGGCAATCTGGCTTGCCGTCATGCCCTTTTCCCACATCGTCTTCAGCGTCTCGATGCGCTCGTCAGTCCAGCTCATTCACGATCCTTAAATTCAAATTCTGGCCATTAGTGCAAAATTCGGCCCTA
>JAIERC010000306.1 GCA_019747165.1 Sphingomonas sp.
GGGAAAACGGATACGGATTTCGTGAAGCGCGGCGCATAGCCGAAGGTGGGTGAAAAGGGAAGCGGGGCGGATCAGCACCGCCAAATGTCCGGGTTCGGTGGTCGAGGGGTGCCCTTTGGGAGATGGCGGCGGTTAGGGCTGGCGTCGATTTGGGTTCGCGCGGAGGCGCAGAGAGAGTGCGCCTGGGGTGCGGGACGGTGACGGTGCCGGGCTTGGTTGGATGGCGGAAATGGCGGTGGATGCCATTTTGCCGCACCGCCGCCCAGCCATCGACTTCGATCTGATTGATGACGTCGCGACTTCGGATGAGAATGTATTTTTTATACACAATGTGATGGCTGGCAAGGTGGGTTATTCTTATAGTCGGCAGGCAAATTTCTCGTCACCCCGGACCTGATCCGGGGTCCCGCTGCCTTGCTTGGTGCCGGAAGAAGAAGCGGGGCCCTGGGTCAAGCCCAGGGTGGCGACGTGCAAGGGATGCGGGTCGGATGGCGTTGGGTTGATTGAACCTCGCGCCCGTTCGGGCTGAGCCCTTCGACTGCCTGCAAGGCAGGCGCTCAGGATAAACTTCGGGCAATATGGCCGAAGTCGAAGCCCACGCGCTGCGCTTGCCCTTCGACTTCGCTCAGGGCGAACGGGGTATGGGTTGATCCAATCCGAGGTCGCCCCCCTCAAGACAACTTCTTTTGCGATCCCGCCTGGTGGCTCGCTCGCATCTCCAAGTAGGAGGGCTTCGCGGTTGGGGCGCACCAGCGTCGGGAGCTTTGGCGCACGATCGCGAAACAATGCCGTCAGCGTAAATGTCTGGGGCGCAGGGAAGCGGCTCCAGTTGGTTTCGGTCAGGCCATGGCGGTCGCCTGCTATCCCCCCGCCCCGACCTTGCTGACCAGCCGCACGCCGACATGGTTTGCGCCCAGCCCGCCTTCCTGGAATTGCCGCGCCGCGGGGCGATAGCGCGCGCAATAATTGCCGGCGCAGAGATAGGAACCGCCCTTGATGACATGGCTTCCCCCGCTGCTATCGGCCCCGGCACCGGCGGGCTCGCTGGTCCATTCCCAGACATTGCCGATCATGTCGTACAGCCCAAACTTATTGGGTTTGAAGCACCCAACCGGCGCGCGGGCAGTAAAACCGTCCAGCCCCAGGTCGCGACGCGGGAACACGCCCTGATAATAATTGGCCTGTGGGGTGCCGCCGCTGTCGATCGGTTCGGGCTGCGCGGGTTGGCCGGCGCGGGCGGCATATTCCCATTGCGCTTCGCTGGGCAGCGCCTTGCCCGCCCAGCGCGCATAGGCCTGCGCGTCTTCATAAGCGATCTGCACCACCGGATCACGGTCCCGCCCGGTGATCGATTCCGCTGGGCCAGCCGGGTGCCGCCACTGCGCGCCGGGCACCCAGCGCCACCAGCGCGGATCATCCGCATCGGGCACGGTGAACACCGCTGATCCGGGCTGGCGCATCTCTGCCGGGGCACCGGGCAGCGGCGGTGGCGCGCGTTCGGCCATGGTGCGATAGCCGGTTGCCGCCACGAAGCGCGCGAAATCGGCATTGGTGAGTTCATGCGTATCGATGCGAAAAGCATCGACATGCACGCGGCGTGGCGGGCCTTCTTCGGGATATTTGGGGTCAGCGCCCATGATGAAATCACCGCCGGGCAGCGTGACCATTGCTGGGCCGCTGAGTGGTGGGCAGGCGCGGGCGGTCGGCTGATCAGGGCTGGCTGTGCAGGCGGCGAGCAACAGGCTGGCGAGCAGCGGGGCGGCGAGGAGCACGGCGGAGGGGCGGCGCGGGGATAGCGGCATGATCACTCTATTCGCTGGCATCTGGCTCTATCCCCCGGCAGGAAGCCTTTCGTCTAGATCGGGTTTGCCGAGTTTGCCGGATTTGATCGTAACGCATCACGCCCCTGGCGCGAATAGGGGTCACGACTATGAGCGGATCGGGCACAGCAAAGCGCCCGCAAGCTGCCGATGCCGGGGTATCTGAAGATCGTGTGTCAGGGCTTTACGTGCCAACGACGCGCCAAACACCTAAGCGCCGGTAAATCCAAAGTGCATCGATCCCCGTTCCTGACCCCAGTTTCTGGTCCCAGTTTCTGAGCCACGCCACAGCAAAGGATGAACCCGCATGAAGACGATCAAACTGGCGCTTGCCGCGATCACCGCAATGCTGCTGGTGGCCGCACCCGCTGCCGATGCGGCGCCCAAGCCGCAACTGATCGCGCGCTGGCAGAAAAGCGGCGCGGGGCAAGCGGTCGATTATCGCGGCTGGGGCGCTTTTCTGAAAACCTATGGCGGGCGGCTGGCCAGCGGGCGGACGGTGATTGCCTATGGCCGCGTCTCCGCAGCGGACAAGGCGTCGCTGTCGGCGACGGTCAACGCGTTTGAAGCCGTCGATGTCGATCGGCTGTCGCGAGTGCAGCAACATGCCTATTGGATCAACCTGTACAATGCCGCGACGGTTGAGGTGGTGCTGGGTGCCTATCCGACCAAATCGATCCTGAACATCAAGGATGGCCTGTTCCCGACCGGCCCCTGGGACCGCAAGGTCGTGACCGTGAAGGGCATGAAGCTGAGCCTGAACGAGATTGAACACGGCATTTTGCGGCCGATCTTCAAGGACCCGCGCACCCATT
>JAIERC010000287.1 GCA_019747165.1 Sphingomonas sp.
CGGATTATGGGCGCGCGCCATCGCTTGATGCGCGCCATTGTCGTCAAGGAGGGTGAAGATTTCGGAAACGATCCGACCTTCGTCGGTGCCGATCAGTTTTGCGGTACCAGCGGCGACGCCTTCGGGGCGTTCGGTCGTCTCGCGCATGACGAGCACGGGCTTGCCGAGCGCGGGTGCTTCTTCCTGAACGCCGCCCGAATCGGTTAGCACGATATGGCTCAGTCCCAGCGCGCGGACGAAATGGGGGTAATCGAGCGGATCGATCCGGGCGATATTGGCCTGGCCGCCTAGCACCTGATCCATCACGCTGACGACATTGGGATTGGGATGGACCGGAAAGATCACCGCGACATCATCGCGCGCGGCGATGCGGCGGATGGCGCGAGCAATGTTTTCCATGCCCCCGCCGAAATTCTCGCGGCGATGGGTGGTAACCAGGATGATAAGCTTGCCAGCAAAGCCGGTGGCGATGCCGTCAAGCCCCGCGGCGAGCGACGGATTCGCTGCGAGCGCGGCACTGGCTGCATGAAGCGCATCGATCACGGTGTTGCCGGTGACGTGAATCAGCCCCGGCGCGATATTTTCGCGCAGCAACGCATCAGCGGCGGTCTGGGTAGGGGCGAAATGCTGATCGGCGATCGGCGCGACGATCCGACGGTTCACCTCTTCGGGAAAGGGATGATAGATATCGCCCGATCGCAAGCCGGCTTCAACATGCGATACGGGGATTTTGCGATAATAGGCAGCGAGCGCACCGACCATCGCGGTGGCGGTATCGCCCTGCACGATTACGCGATCAGGCTGTTCGGCGTCGATCACCTCGCCAAGGCCGATCAGCAACCGCGCGGTGAGTCGGTCGAGCGTCTGGCCGGGCTCCATCAAATCAAGATCAATGTCAGGGACAATCCCGGCAATGCCAAGCACCTGATCAAGCAGCCCGCGATGCTGCGCAGTCACACAGGTCCGAACGTTCAGGCCCGGTATCGCCGCCAGCGACCGGATCACCGGAAACAGCTTGATCGCCTCAGGCCGTGTGCCGAACACGATCAGCAGCTTGGGGGACAGCTTGGGCGCGCGTGCGAAAGTCATGACGATGCCATAATCGTGGCTACTTAAGGCCACGCTAACGGACATCGCGGAATCGTTGATGGCTGGAGTTTGCCAGCCGTCGTTTCGCGCGATAGGGCCAACGCTTCAGTGGAGAAGATCATGACGTTCAAACGACTGCGCAAGGCAGTTTTTCCGGTCGGTGGCCTGGGCACGCGCTTTCTGCCGGCGACCAAGGCATTACCCAAGGAGATGCTGCCGGTCGTCGATCGACCGTTGATCCAATATGCCGTCGATGAAGCGCTTGAGGCGGGCATCGAGCAGATGATTTTCGTCACCGGGCGCGGCAAATCAGCGATCGAGGACCATTTCGACATCGCCTATGAGCTGGAAGCGACAATGGCGGCGCGCGGCAAATCGATGGAATTGCTTCATCAAACCCGCCTTACGCCGGGGGCGGTTGCCTATGTCCGCCAGCAAGAGCCGATGGGGCTTGGCCATGCCGTGTGGTGCGCGCGAGATATCGTTGGCGATGAGCCCTTTGCAGTGCTGCTCGCCGATGATTTCATGGTCGGTGCGCCTGGCTGCCTGAGGCAGATGGTCGAAGCCTATAACCGGACCGGCGGCAACATGATTTGCGCGCAGGAAGTGGCTGACGATCAGACCGACAAATATGGCGTGATTACCCCCGGCAAGCGGGATGGCCGATTGACTGAGGTTTTGGGGCTGGTCGAGAAGCCCGCGCCGGGCACCGCCCCGTCCAATCTGGCCGTGATCGGCCGATATATCCTGCAGCCAGAGGTGATGCGCGTGCTGGAGACGCAGGAAAAGGGCGCCGGTGGCGAAATCCAGTTGACCGACGCTATGGCGCGGATGATCGGCAATCAGCCTTTTCACGGGCTGACCTTTGACGGCACCCGCTATGACTGCGGCGACAAGGCCGGCTTCATTCAGGCCAATCTTGCGCTGGCGCTGGATCGGCCGGATATCGGCCCGGCGGTGCGGTCATTTGCGCGCACGTTGCTCGGACGCGATTAACCCCGATTGGTGCAAACACCGTTTAGGGTTTGGGCATAAATTTCGCGGGTGTTGAACCGACCAGCGAGACCAAAGCCATGACCGTCAAGACGCGGACGCCGATTGAGATCAGCTACACGCCGCCGGAGCGGACCATTTTCGTCACGGGCGGGGCGGGGTTTATTGGCTCGGCGGTCTGCCGGTTGCTTGCCAGCAATGGATCAATCCGTGTGATCAATGTCGACTCGCTGGTCGATAGTGTCGCGTCAGAGGCATTGGCGGTGCCCGCTGATCAGCCCAATTACCGTTTTGTCGAGGGCGATATCCTTGATCGGGCATTGCTCGCTGCGGTTATGGCGCAAGAACAGGTCGATGGCGTTATCCATATCGCTGCCGAAGGCCGCGCGGATCGGCCCGGGGCCGATATCCCACCCTTTATCGATACCAATGTCGGCGGCACGTTTCAGCTACTGGAGGCATCGCTCGCGCATTGGCGGACGTTGATGCCCGATGCGCGGGCGCGGTTTCGCTTTCACCATGTTTCGACCAATGCGGTCTTTGGCGATCTGGCAG
>JAIERC010000173.1 GCA_019747165.1 Sphingomonas sp.
ACGCGCTTCGCATGCCCTTCGACTTCGCTCAGGGCGAACGGGGTTTGGGTTGGTCCAATCCAAAGTCATCAGACTCTCGACATCACTAAGGTAATCGAGCCGCCCGAATCACATCGGGCGGCTCTTTTCATGCGTGTTGCGCCGCACCTGCCCCGCTATTTCAGCAGAAAGCGGACGGATAACCTTGCCGTTACCGCCGATTCGCCCGGCAAGATCGTCGTATCCGCCGCTTCCTTGGCGCGAGCGTACAGCACTGGCCCTGGGCTGACGGCTTGGTCACCGCTTTCGCTGATCGACAGGATTCGGACGACCGACAGCCCAGCGGCGCGCGCATACAGGGCTGCGCGAGCGCGGGCGCGCTTCACCGCATCGGTCCGGGCGTCGTCGAGCGCGGCATCGGGATCAGCGAGCGACAAAACCGGCCCGTCAATCTGATTGGCCCCTTGTGCCACCAGCGCGTCCAAGATCGGGCCGCTGGCGCTGATGGTGCGGAACCGCACCGCCACGGTGTTGGTCGCTTGATAGCCAGTGATCACCGGCGGTTGGTTATCGGCATAGCGATATTGCGGGCTGAGCGTTGCCGCCGTGGTGGTCACATCACGGGCAGCAACCCCGGCTCGGCTCAACGCCGCAAGCACGCGCGCCATGCGCGCCGCATTATCGGCAAGCGCCGCCGACGCGCTCGCCGATTGCGTGACCACCCCGGTACGAATAGTCGCCAAATCAGGGACTCGGCTCGTCGTACCTTCGGCAACCACATCCAATATCGTCCCGTCGATCATCGCGACGGACTGGGGGGATTGCGCAACGGCCGGCGCCAGCGGCAGGGCAATCGCCAGCCCGGCCAGAATCAAACCTCGCATCGCATTTCTCCCATCAGCACCCGAATCGGTTGCTCAGGACAATGCTATGCCGATCCAAACGGAATGCTGGCTGAACAGCTGCGCGTCAGCGGGTGCGGCGCGTGACGACGACCCGGTAAAGGATCAGCAACACGATCGATCCACCCGTCGCCGCTGCATAGCTTTGCCAGCCATTGGCGATCTGCCAACCCATTGACTGAGCAACGAAACCGGCTAACAAAGCACCGGCAATGCCGATCAGGATGGTAACGATGAAACCGCCGGGATCCTTGCCGGGAAGGATGATTTTCCCCAAAACGCCCGCGACAAGGCCGATCAGAATCCATCCAAGAAAGCTATTCTGCAGCAGCATCATCGTTCTCCCCGGCAGCAACCGATCGCGCCAGGAGGTTAAGTCGCGCGCCTACGCGACCGATGCAACCGATTCTTGGCGGATACTGGCCTTGGGCGGTCTTGCGGCATTGCGGAAAAATGGGCAATGGCCCGGCATGAAGACGGCCTCTTGAGGTCGGTGCATTATTTATATAATACAGCACTTGGGAACGGCGTGGCATCTGCCTCGCCCGTGAGAGATTGAGTCACATGAATTACGAATCGGGCGCGGTGAACAACAATGGTCGGCTGTCCTTTTCGGGCGAAGCTGCCCCGCGTCCGCGGCGTTGGTGGATTCTGGCACTGGTCGCGGCCCTCGCGGTTGTGGCCGCGGTATATTTCTTCTCGTCCGGGTCTTCAAAGTCGAAGACGCCGCCCGCTGGCGCCGGGTCGCAGGCTCCGACGGTGACGGTTTCCGTGCCCGGTCGCCAGCAGGTCGGTCGAACCATTTCAGCAACCGGCACGCTCGCGGCCAAGATCGATATGCCAGTGGGTATCGTCGGCGAAGGTGGGCTTGTGACTCAGGTGCTGGTGCAACCGGGGCAATGGGTCCGCGCCGGGCAGGTGCTGGCAACGATCGACCGCTCGGTTCAGATCCAAACGGCAGCATCGCTTGCCGCCCAGATCAATGTTGCGCGCTCAGATGCCCGGCTCGCCCAAGCCGAACTCGATCGGGCAGCGGCGCTGGTTGAACGCGGCTTCATCTCCAAGGCCGATCTCGATCGCCGTGCCGCAACGCGCGATGCCGCCAATGCCCGCGTCAATGTCGCCCAGGCGCAGCTGGCCGAGGCCAATGCCCGCACGGGTCGGCTCAATATTCGCGCGCCCGCGGCTGGCCTGGTGCTGACCCGCAATATCGAACCTGGCCAGGTGGTTGGCGGCGCATCGGGCACGCTGTTCCGGCTCGCCAGGGGCGGTGAGCTCGAATTGCGCGCCACGCTTAGCGATGCTGATTTGACCGCGATCAAGGTTGGGTTATCCGCCAATGTTACCCCCGTCGGCAGCGATCGCAGCTTTGCCGGGCGTATCTGGCAGATTTCGCCGGTGATTGATCCCCAGACCCGCCAGGGGATTGCAAAAATCGCCCTTGGCTATGATGCAGCGCTACGGCCGGGCGGATTTGCCGCCGCTACCATTGCCGCCGGGACCAGCGACGTGCCGCTGCTGCCGCAATCGGCCGTGCAGAGCGACGACAAGGGCAATTATGTCTATATCGTCGATGCAAAAAATGCAGTGGCCCGGCGTTCGATCAAGGTCGGGCAAGTATCCGATGCCGGTGTCGCGATTGCCGAAGGGCTAATCGGCACCGAACGCGTCGTGACTGCGGCTGGCGCGTTTCTCAACCCCGGGCAAAAGGTGATCCCGGTCACCCAGAAGACACAAGGCTGACACGCTATGGGTTTCCGCAACATCTCTG
>JAIERC010000204.1 GCA_019747165.1 Sphingomonas sp.
CCCCCGATGCCGCCGCCACCGCCATAGCAGGAAATTGTTAATGGCGCTTCCTTTCGGCGGGACAAGCGCTAGGCGGAGTATATGACGGATCGTGCACCGCCTCCGGCCCCGGACCGCCCCGGACCACGGCACCGCGCCTCAGCGCCGCTGAAGATCTATTTCGATGGCGGGTGTCGCCCCAATCCTGGTTTGATGGAGGCGGCGGTGGTGGTCGGGGGAGAGGAGCATCTGCTGCGCGATCTTGGCCAGGGAAGCAGTGCCGATGCCGAATGGCTGGCGCTGATCCATGCCATGCGAATCGCTGTCGAGCGCGGTGCCAGTGATTATGTGTTGTTGGGGGATGCCAAGGGGGTGGTGGCACAGGCGATCGGCACGGCGAAATGTCGCGGCGTTGCGATTGCGCATCGCGACCGCCTGATGGCGTTGGTGCCGCCCGGACAGGTGCCGCGTATCCGCTATATCAAGCGCACCCAGAATCTCGCGGGGATTGCGCTGGCGCGGCTGCACGATCGGTGAGCGCGATCCTCTACAGCTTCAGGCGCTGCCCCTATGCGATGCGCGCGCGCATGGCGTTGCTCGTTAGCGGCGTGCCAGTCGAACTGCGCGAGGTCGCGCTCGGCAGCAAGCCGCCTGAAATGATTGCCGCCTCCGCCAAGGCGACCGTGCCGGTATTGGTGCCAGACAATGGCAAGGTTATCGATGAAAGTATCGACATCATGCGCTGGGCGCTCGCTCGGCATGACCCGGAGGACTGGCTGGGCGGCGACGATCCCGCGCTGATCGGGCTATTCGATAGCGATTTCAAACATCACCTCGACCGGTACAAATACCCGGATCGCCACACTGCCGACCCGATCGCGCACCGCGATGCTGGCCTGGCGCTGCTGTTCCCGCTCAATGCCCGGCTCACCCAGCAGCACGACCTATCGCGTGACGCCTGTTCGATCACTGATATCGCGATCATGCCCTTCATTCGGCAGTTCGCGGCGGTCGACCAGGGCTGGTTTTATCGCCAGCCCTTGCCGTACCTCCAGCCCTGGCTGGCTCGGCACATGGGATCAGCGTTGTTTGAGCGGGCAATGCTGCGGGTGAAGCCGTGGGTCGCGGGCGATCCGGCGGTTTTTCTCGGCTACAGCAACGTGCGTTAAATCAGAACCACCTCCGTTCGGCCTGAGCGAAGTCGAAGGCCAAGCGGTGCGCCCTGTGCTTCGACTTCGCTCAGCACGAACGGTTCAGATTAAACGCACGCTGCTCTAGGCGAGGCTCTTGGCTACTGCCTCTGCCACCTTGATGCCATCAACCGCCGCCGACAGGATACCGCCCGCATAGCCCGCGCCTTCGCCCGCCGGGAACAGCCCGCGCGTGTTGAGGCTCTGAAAATCATCGCCGCGGGTGAAGCGCACCGGCGAAGAGGTGCGTGTTTCCACCCCGGTCATGACGACGTCCGGGTGGTCATAACCGGGGATTTGGCGGCCAAAAACCGGGATTGCTTCGCGCATCGCCGCTACGGCGTAATCGGGCAGGCACTCGGCGAGATCGGTCGGCGTCACCCCCGGACGGTAAGAGGGGACGATCGATCCCAGCGTTTCTGACGGTTTGCCGGCTAGGAAATCGCCCAGCTTCTGCGCCGGTGCCTTGTAGTTCGATCCCCCGGCAACATAGGCTTTCGATTCCCAGTGCCGCTGAAAGGCGAGTCCCGCCAGCGGATCGCCGGGATAATCACGCGCGGGATCAATCGCGACGACAAAGCCTGAATTGGCGTTGCGCTCATTGCGCGAATATTGGCTCATGCCATTGGTCGCGACGCGGCCCTCCTCCGACGTCGCCGCCACCACCGTGCCGCCCGGGCACATGCAAAAGCTGTAGACTGTCCGCCCGTTCGAGCAGTGATGCGAGATGTGATATTCCGCCGCACCCAATATCTCATGCCCGGCATGCACGCCAAAGCGCGCGCGGTCGATCCAGCTTTGCGGATGTTCGATGCGGACCCCGATCGAAAAGGGCTTGGCCTCGACAAACACGCCTGCTGCGTGGAGCATCGCAAAGGTATCGCGCGCGCTGTGGCCAATAGCGAGCACGACCCGGTCGGCTTCCAGATAGTCGCCAGTATGAAGATGCAGCCCGCGCACGCGCCGCTCGCCGGTTGAATCGGTCGCGATGTCGATGCCATCGACGCGGGTCTGGAAACGATATTCGCCGCCCAATCCCTCGATCGTTTCGCGGATGCTCTCGACCATCGTCACCAGCCGGAAGGTGCCGATATGCGGGTGTGCCTCGGTGAGGATTTCGGCCGGGGCGCCTGCCTTCACAAATTCAGTCAGCACCTTGCGGTCAAGGTGGCGGGTGTCCTTGATGCGGCTATAGAGCTTGCCGTCGGAGAAGGTGCCGGCACCGCCCTCGCCAAACTGCGCGTTCGATTCGGGGTTGAGCACGCTGCGCCGCCACAGCCCCCAAGTATCCTTGGTCCGTTCGCGCACCACCTTGCCGCGATCAAGGATGATCGGCCGATAGCCCATCTGTGCGAGGATAAGGCCCGCGAACAGCCCGCACGGCCCCGTGCCGATGACGACGGGGCGAAGGGCCGTGCTTCCCTCGGGCGCCTTCCCGACGAAGCTGTAGCGCGTGTCTGGCGTGCGCTGGACGCGTTTGTCGCGGCGGCACCGCG
>JAIERC010000123.1 GCA_019747165.1 Sphingomonas sp.
GAGGACTGACGATGAAAGAAGGACGTATCTGGCTGTATGTCAGCCCTAATGTCGGTCTACCGCTGTTCTTCATTGCCTTTGTGACGGCATCACTGCTCGTTCATGCGTCGATCATGACGCATACGACATGGGTCGATACATTCTGGCAGGGTGCATCGAAAGTAGAAGCTCCGGCTGCTGCTGCACCAGCTGCTGCTGAACCAGCAGCGGAAATGGCACCGGCCGCCGATGCCATGGCGACGAACGAAGCCGCGAAATAGTCTTTTGCGCTGCTGAGCCAGCGCCCAAGGCTAAAATGAAAAAGGGGCAGGGATCCAGCATCCCTGCCCCTTTCTCTATGCAGGTGCCCGGCGTCCCGAGTGGAGAAGGGGCAGCATCGTGGCCAGGGTGGCGACGAGCAGGATGATTTCCAGCGCATAGACCAGGATGTAACCCGTCGCTGCCGGTTGCCACGGCAGCGCGAGACCGGCGGGATTGACGACATCGCGCAAAAAGCCGCCCAGCGCCGCGCCCACGCCCGCAGCGGTTGCCTGTGCCGCGCCCCAGCTGCCGAGCGCGAGGCCAATCTGATCCTTGGGCGCATAGTTCATTGTCGCGGTCAGCGTGCCATGGCCGAACAGCCCGCCGCCAAAGCCGATCAGCGCGACGCCAGCGACAAACATCGGCACCTGTTGAAGGGGCGCTGACGCGATCACCATCACAAACGCTGGGATGCCTATAAGCGCGCCGATTGTCGCCATGCGGAACGGGTCGAAGCCGCGGCTGAGGATGCGAGAGGCCAGCGCAAAGCCAAGCAGCCCACCACCAGCAAAGGTTGCAGTCAGCTTGGTCGTATCGCCGACGCTGAGGCCCAATATCTGGCCGCCATAGGGTTCAAGCAGGATATCCTCCATGCTGAACGCCAGCGTGCCAAGGGCTACGGCAATCAGCCGCCGTACCGCATGCGCTTCTGCGGCATATAGCGCCCAGGATTGCTGAAAGGTCCGCTCAACCTCTGCCGGTCGATTGGTGTTGCGCGCTTCTTGCTTCCAAAGGGCCACAACATTGAGGACGAAGGTGATCACCGCTGTCCCCTGAATGACCTGGATCAACCGACCGTGCGAGAAATCCGCTAGCGCAGCACCAAAGAGCAAAGCGGCGACGATCATGCCGATCAGCAGCATCGAATACATCAGCCCGACAATATTGGGGTGCGCCGATTCGGGCGCTTGATCGGTCGCCAGCGCGAGCCCGACGGTTTGGGTGATATGCACCCCAGCGCCAACCAGCAGGAAGGCGAGACCAGCGGCGGCTTGGCCAATCCAGGCGGGTGCATTGCTCGATTGCCCTGCGCCCGCCAGCACCAGCAGCGCGAACGGCATCATCGCCAGCCCGCCAAATTGCAGCATCGTCCCGCGAAAGATGAAGGGCACGCGCCGCCAACCCAGCGCAGACTGGTGCCGATCCGATCGAAACCCAATGAGGGCGCGGAACGGCGCGAACAGCAGCGGCAGCGCCAGCATCACGCCGACCAGCGTTGCCGGCACGCCCAGCTCGACAATCATCACCCGGTTGAGCGTACCCGCCAGCAGCACCAGCGACACCCCGACCGAGACCTGGATCAGCGACAGGCGGAGCAAGCGCGAAAGCGGCAAATCGTCGGTTGCGACATCGGCAAAGGGCAACACCCGCGTGCCCCAGCCGAGCCAGACCGACATGATCCCGCGATTGACGCGCCAAAGCGAACCCTTTGCCGCCGACGCCGCTGGTTTGGCCGGATCACTCATGCCCTTACCCCATCTCCTCTGCGACGCGCGGCGATTGGCCGTCTCAGCGCAGGTAACAGATGACGTCAGGTCGCGCGATATTGCAAGAGTGGGCGATGCCGGGATGTGTGCCCGCAAGACTTGCCGGAACGCGCACGTCATTTGGGAGCGTTGCCGAAGCGGCGGCTAGGCAAAATCGGCTGGTTTAGTTTTTAGTACGCCTATCCTGATCAGCCCGTAATTGGCGCGCATGCTTGGCGCATTCGCTCGGAGTACGGCACACCTTTAGGGAGCCGAATGCCCAGCTTCTGGGCTGCGGCAAGCTCCTCCTCGGCAATTGCAATGATTAGCGAGTTTGACGACCTTGCCTCACTAGAAGCGGTTCGCAACGTAGCGATATCGGCCGGGCCCAGCCGTGAGGGTCGACCGATCAGTACCTCGAGCTTCTGCCAGCTATGCGATTCTTCGTCGATGACACGTTGGAGGTTCGAAATCTGGAAATAAAAGGCACCAAGATCAGAGAGCTCATCATCATCAAAATGTGTCAACACTTGCGAATACTGCTGCGCTTGCCAAACATTGGTTGACAGGGCAAAGCCAATACCGGGACTAAAGTTGCGTACCTCGGGCGTAGAGGATGGCTGTTCGATGATTTTATCAAGGGTATCGATTCGCTGACGGACACATTTGTCAACAGTAATGCGGTAACGCAGGACTTTGCTTAGCTCCGCAATGTCGCCATGTAGGGCCTTTTGCGCTTTCTGTACCTCCTGCGACCAGTGAATTTCTTCAACAATCTGCTCGAAGGCGATAGCAAGAAGAATACCGACCACGATAATGCCGATTTCGCCAAGTGTTTCACGAAAGCCGTGGAGTGGCTTCGGCTTGTGGATATGCATGTCTTCCCCTTCGACGAAGCTGGGCAG
>JAIERC010000183.1 GCA_019747165.1 Sphingomonas sp.
CGAAATACCATTTATGCAGCAGCCAGTCGTAAACCACGCTGAAGCTACGCGCCATTTGCGCGGGGAGCTCGGGCGCTCGGATATAGGCATAATAGGCCCCGGCCAGCCCGATGATCCAGGCGATGGCAGCGCTGAGCTTCACCAACAACGGCACTTCATGCGTGGCATGGGCGAGATGCTCGCTAAACGCGATCGCGCCCTTCCAGAACTCTTCTCCGGCCGTTGGTTCGATAAATGCGCCGTGGAAAATGAACCCCGCCGCGACCGCACCCGCTGACAACAGGCCAAGCGGCACCAGCATCGTCCAGGGGCTTTCATGCGGATGGTAGCCGCCGGTACCGTCGCCATGATCTGCATGCGCGTGGTCGTCGTGATGGGCGTGATCGTCATGGCCGTGACCATGGGCGTCATGCAGCGCGTGCTGAATATGCTCGGACGTCGCCCAGCGTGGCCTGCCCCAGAAGGTCAGGAACATCAGCCGCCAGGAATAAAAGCTCGTCAGCAGCGCGACGATCATCCCGACAATCGACGCGCCCATATTGCCCGAGGCCCAGGCCCCTTCGATGATCGCGTCCTTTGAATGGAAACCGGCAAAGCCAATCGCGGGAAGCCCCTCGAACACGCCCGGAATGCCGACACCGGTTATTGCCAGCGTGCCCATCATCATCGCCCAGAAGGTGAGCGGGATGGCTTTGCGCAGATTGCCGTAATGCCGCATATCCTGTTCATGGTGCATCGCATGGATCACCGATCCTGCGCCCAGGAACAACAGCGCCTTGAAAAAGGCATGGGTGAACAGGTGGAACATCGCCGCGCCGTAAGCGCCCACGCCCGCTGCAAAGAACATATAGCCCAGCTGCGAACAGGTCGAATAGGCGATCACGCGCTTGATGTCGGTCTGCACCAACCCGACCGTGGCCGCAAAGAAACAGGTTGCGGCGCCCACCGTCATCACCACCGTCATCGCGAACGGGCTCGCTTCGAACATCGGCGACAAGCGGCACACCATGAACACACCCGCCGTCACCATCGTCGCGGCGTGGATCAGCGCGGAGACGGGCGTTGGCCCCTCCATCGCGTCAGGCAGCCAGGTATGCAGGCCGAGCTGCGCGGATTTGCCCATCGCGCCAACGAACAGCAAAAGGCAGAGCACCGTCATCGTATCGGCGCGGAACCACAGAAAGCCGATCGTCGAGCCGGCCATGCCAGGGGCGAGCCGCAGGATTTCGTCGATCGAAACGGTGTTGAAGACCAGATAGGTCCCGAAAATGCCGAGCATGAAGCCAAGGTCACCGACGCGGTTGACGACGAACGCTTTGATTGCAGCGGCATTGGCGCTGGGTTTGCGGAACCAGAAGCCGATGAGGAGATAGGAAGCGAGGCCAACGCCTTCCCAGCCGAAGAACATCTGAACGATATTGTCAGCGGTCACCAGCATCAGCATCGCGAAGGTAAACAGCGAGAGATAGGCGAAGAAGCGCGGCTGATCCGGGTCCTCCTCCATATAGCCCCAGCTATAGAGGTGGACGAGCGCCGAGACCGACGTAATGACGACGAGCATCACCGCCGTCAGCGCATCAACCCGCAGCGACCAGACGATGTCGAGCGAACCCGAGCGGATCCAATCGAACACCGGGGTGACGCTTGGGCTGGCGGTGCCGGCCACGAAAGGCAGGAATATCGTCCAGCTCAGCGCGGCGGAGGTGAACAGCGCGACCGTGGTCAGGATCTTTGGCAACGTCGCGCCAAACGCCTTGTTGCTGAAGCCGGCAACAAACGCGGCGAACAACGGCAGGAAAACGATGAGAAGGATCGGATTCACGCCAACAACCCCGTCACACCAGCGAAAGCTCGGGTCTCAAGCTTCAAGGAAGACGCTAGCCCCACAAAGATCCCGGCTTTCGCCGGGATGAAGGATTTGGAACCCACCATCACCCCTTCATCCGATTGACATCGTCGACTGAGATCGTGCCCCGGCCGCGGAAATAGATGACCAGGATAGCCAGCCCAATCGCCGCCTCGCCCGCCGCCACAGTCAGCACGAACATGGCGAACACTTGGCCAACCAGATCGTGCAAATAGGCCGAAAAGGCGACGAAGTTGATATTCACTGCAAGCAGGATCAGCTCGATCGCCATCAGGATGACGATGATGTTCTTGCGGTTGAGGAAGATGCCGAGCACCCCCATCGTGAACAAAATGGCCGAAACCACCAGATAATGGACTAGGCCGATCACAGCTTCACCCCCTGGCCCACGGGCGCATCGACATTGCGCGTCGCATCCTGCGGTCGACGCGCGACCTGACGAGCGATATTCTGCGGCTTCACCCCGCCGCGCTGGCGGTGGGTGAGCACAATCGCCCCGATCATCGCCACCAGCAGCACCAGCCCGGCACCTTCGAAGATATAAAGATAGCGGGTGTAAAGCAGATCGCCGATCGCCTCGATATTGGGGGTCGTATCCGGCGTCGGCGCGATCCGGCGCGCCAGCTCGATCCCGCCGGCCGTCCAGGCGTTGACCGCAATGAACAACTCGATCGCCAATGCCACCGCCAGCGCCAGACCCGGCCACAAATAATGCACAAAGCCTTGGCGCATCTCAGCAAAATCGATGTTGAGCATCATCACCACGAACAGGAACAGCACCGATACCGCACCGACATAAACGATGACGAGCA
>JAIERC010000243.1 GCA_019747165.1 Sphingomonas sp.
GCGCGCCGCCGTGATCAGCGCCATTGCTGCCGGATCATCATCATAAACCGGCCCGATCCTGAGCGCATTGACGCGCCCGCCAAGCGCATCAGCTAGCGCCTCAAACACCGACGCATCGGCCCCTTCATAGGCCGGAAAACTGCGAAACGGCCAATAACTGCCTGGTACCGCCGCCAGCCGCGCCCATCGCGGCCCGATCGCCACCATCGGCAGCGCCACTAGCGGCACGCGATCCGCTTCAATCATGATCGTATGGGCCTGCCCACCTTGCACAGCGAGGGCCGCTGCGAACCAGTGATAGCGCAGAAATTTATGGCTAGGCGGGGCAACCGCCGCAACCGTATCGATCCTGCTCGACAGCCCTTCACACGCGATTGCCGTCATCGTCGCCGGCAGGCGCACGAAATCAGCGAGCAACAGCGGCTTGGTCATGCGGCAAAAATACCACAATAATCGTTACGATATGGTTGGGAGTGGCCAGACCAGCGCGATCCGTTATGAGTATGTACGTATGCAATTCTCCCCCGCCGTCACCACCATCGCGCAGACGATCCAGCTTTCCTTGGCCCCGGTTTTTCTGCTCGCGGGGATTGGCGCGGTGTTGAACGTTATCGCCGGGCGGCTGGCGCGCGTCGTCGACCGCGCCCGCGCGCTCGAACGGCTTCATCCGCGCAGCAGCGGGCCAGAGCATGATCGGCATGTCTGGGAATTGCGGCTGCTTGATCGGCGTATGTCCGTGATCAACGCCGCGATGTTCCTGTGCGTGACCAGCGCAGTAGCAATCTGCACCGTGGTCGCGCTGCTCTTCGTCGCCGAACTCGCCAATTTGCACATCGGCACGATCGTCGCGCTGATTTTCATCCTGGCGATGGCGCTGCTGGTCGCCGGCCTCGTCATGTTCATGATCGAGGTACGGCTGTCCCTGCGCGCAACGCATGTCCGCGTCGAGTTGCTGGAGCGCGAACGCGGTTAGCGCGTCCCGTCCATCCCCGGCCCGACATCGGCACTTGGCAGATAGCGGGGCGCGACCCGCGCTTTGCTCGCCTGTTCATAGACATAGCCCGCACCCAGCAAGGTCGTTTCGCTATGCGCGCGGCCAATGAACGACAGGCCAACCGGTAATCCGCGTACCAGCCCCATCGGCACGGTCAGGTTGGGATAGCCCGATATGGCTGGCAGCTCGCTCGACGACGGGCCACTATATTGATCGCCATAGACGTGATCGATCAGCCAGCCGGGGCCATAGCTTGGTTCCACCAATATCTGCGCGCCTGCCTTGGCGAGCATCGCGTCAATGCCTTCCTTGCCCGCCAGCCGCAGCGATTTTGCGCGCGCGCCGAGATATTCAGGATCGGTCAGGCCATTGGTCTTTTCCGCCGCCAGGAATGTTTCCTGCCCGAAATAGGGCATTTCCGCCGCGGCATTGGCTTCATTAAAGGCAATAACGTCCGCCAGCGTTCGCGTCTTTACGGCTGGCGGGGTGGTGGCGAGATAGCTGTTCAGATCGGCCTTCAGCTCGGTCAACAACACCGCGAATTCAGCCGCGCCAATCCCCTCAAGCTTGGGCTTTTCCACATCGACCAGGACCGCGCCCTGCGCCTTCAGCACGGCAAGCGCCGCGTCGAATGCCTTGGTCAGATCGGCGTTCATTTCGGGCCGATAAACCGCCACCCGCACCCCATTCAGCGTCGCGCGGGGCAGATCAGCGGCGTAATCGCGCTTGAACAGATCGGCATCGCGGGTGGCTGGATCGGCGGGGTCGCTGGCAATCATTTGCGAAAACAGGATCGCGGCATCGGTGACGCTGCGCGCCATTGGCCCGGGCGTATCCTGGCTATGGCTGATCGGCACGACATGGGTGCGACTGACCATCCCGATCGTCGGCTTCAGCCCGACCAGCCCATCGATCGACGACGGGCAGACGACCGACCCATCGGTTTCGGTGCCGATGCCAACCGCCGCAAAGCTGGCCGCGATCGCGGCACCGGTGCCGCTTGACGACCCACAAGGCGTGCGATCAAAGGCATAAGGATTCCGCACTTGCCCGCCGACCGCACTCCAGCCGCTGACCGAGTTATTCGATCGGATATTGGCCCATTCGCTGAGATTGGTCTTGCCCAGGATCACCGCGCCACCCGCGCGCAGCACCGCCACCATCGGCGCGTCGCGCAACGTGACATTGTCCTTAAGCGCCAGGCTGCCCGCCGTCGTCGCGATCGGGTCCTTGGTTTCGATATTGTCCTTCACCAGCACCGGCACCCCGTCGAGCGGGCCCAGCGATTTGCCCGCCTTGCGCCGCGCGTCCGCCGCCTTGGCCTGCGCCAGCGCATCCGGATTAGTCGCGATGACCGATCGGAGCGTCGGCCCGGTGCGATCCATCGCTGCGATCCGCGCCAGATACGCCTGAGTAATCGCCTCGCTCGACGCCGTGCCATCCGCCATCATCGCGCGCAAATCGGCGATGGAGGCTTCCTCGATTTTAGGGGCCGTCTGCGCGGTGGCGGGCACTGCCGCGGTCAACAGGAGCAGGGCAGAAATGGCGCGCATGAAATTCCCCTTTGGCGAAACAGCCGCGACCCTATCGGTCACGGCAAACGATGCAAGGGGCCTGCCCCGAAGACCGTATTCCGCGCTAGATCAGCCAGAAGGAACAAGCCCACAAATGAAAAGAGGCTGCCGGGGGGTGCCA
>JAIERC010000061.1 GCA_019747165.1 Sphingomonas sp.
TTATCGCCAGCCATCCCGCGCCGCTGCATGCTATCCTGCCGTAATCCCCATTACAAGCCCGACCGCGAGGGACACCGCCATGGCCACCCCCGAACCCGCTGACTCCGGCGCCGAAATCCACGATGCGCACCCAGCGCCGTCGCTCCACGCCGCCGTTACAGCCGTTGACGCCGCGCACGCGGCCCACCACCGAGCGGTACTGGCCGCAGCCACGGCCGACAACACGCGCAGGGCCTACCGCTCCGCCGTGAACCACTACCTGGCGTGGGGCGGCGTGCTGCCGGCCGACGAGGCGGCGATCATCCGCTACCTGCTCACCTACGCGCCGACCCTCAATTCGCGCACCCTGGCCTTGCGCCTGACGGCGCTGTCGCAGTGGCACGTCCACCAGGCATTCCCCGATCCGGCATCGACGCCGACCGTGCGCAAGACACTGACCGGGATCGCGCGCACGCACGGCCGCCCCAAGAAAAAGGCCAAGGCGCTGCCGATTGAAGACCTGGAGCGGATCGTGGTGCAGCTGGCCGGCATCAAGACGCTGAAGGCTGCGCGCGACAATGCGCTGCTGCAGATCGGTTTTTTCGGGGGGCTGCGCCGTAGCGAGCTGGTCTCTATCGAGGTCGGGCACGTCGGCTGGACACCCGAGGGCATCGAGATCATGCTGCCGCGCTCGAAGACCGACCAGATGGGCGAAGGGATCGTCAAGGCGATCCCGTACAGCGACGGCCCTTGCTGCCCGGCGACGGCGCTGCGCGCCTGGCTCGATGCCGCCAGCATCGCGGCCGGGCCGGTGTTCCGGTCGATCAGCAAGTGGGGAGTAATGGCCAGCACCGCCCTGGGCGTGGGCAGTGTGAATACGATCCTGGGGGACTGCGCGACGCTGGCCCAGCTCGACTACGTGCCGGATCTGTCGAGCCACAGCTTGCGACGCGGCATGGCCACCAGCGCGCACCGCGCCGGCGCGGACTTCCGCGACATCAAAAAGCAAGGCGGCTGGCGCCACGACGGCACGGTGCAGGGCTACGTCGAGGAGGCAAGCCGGTTCGAGGAAAACGCGGCCGGCAGCTTGCTTCGCGCGCGAGTCAAACCCACCTGAACATTCACTGCGAAGTCAGACCGTTACTGCTGATTTTGGGGAATTTTGCACGAATCCCGGCCGCCCGCGATTGCACATCACCTGCCGGCACACTGGGCCAAATTCCTTAGCGCCCGATTTTTTCCGAATTCTGTGTGCTCCCCTCACCGGTCCGGCGGGGATTCGCTTCTATGCGGGCGCCCCACTGGTGACGCCGGAGGGCTATGCGGTCGGGGCGATGTGTGTGGTCGATACCAAGCCGCGCACGCTGAGCGGTGCGGAGCGCGAGCGGCTCACAGGCGTTGCCGCGTTGGTGATGTCGCATATCCTGCTCGGGCGCGCCGTCGGCCATGTGGATCCCGTCAGCGGCTTGCCGAACAAATATCAGATGACGAACGACCTGGATGTCCTGGGCCACCGTTACGCCGGACAGAAGCGGGTACTGGTCGCCATCGACATGCCCGATGCCACGCAGGCTTTTGAGGTGATACGGGTGCTGGGCACGCAGGTCTTCGACCAGCTGATTCAAGCGGTAGGCGACAGATTGAATGCGCTGTTCGAAGACCGCGCGCAGCTCTATCACCTGACCGACGCACGCTTTGCCGTACTCTCGAACGACGAGGACACCCAGGGCTTCATCGATTATCTGCAGGGACTGGAGCCGCAATTGCACGCGCAGTTGCGCGATCTGGATATTCCGCTGAACTTGCCCAGCTTCGGCGGCATCGTGGTGTTCGAATTATGCCCCAGCGCGTCCAGGGACGCTCCCCGCAAGGCCGCCGCCGCAATCAACCAGGCACTGGTGAAACAGCAGCGCTGGAGTATCTACGACAATGAGGAAGACGAGCGCCAGAAGCGCGCCTTTCGCCTGCTGAACGATGTGGCCAGCAGCATCCCGGGCGAACAGTTTCAGCTGGTCTATCAGCCCAAGCACGATCTGGCCAGCGGCGATTGCATGTCCTCGGAGGCACTGTTGCGCTGGCATCATCACGAGCTTGGCGCGATTTCTCCGGCGGAGTTCATTCCGTTGATCGAGAAAACTGCGCTGATAGCGCCTCTGACGCAGTGGGTAATACGCGCGGCAATCAGGCAGGCCGCCGCCTGGCATGCCGCCGGCTACCTGATCAAGATCGCCATCAACCTGTCGGCGCATAATTTCGAAGAAGCCGACATCGTACAAAGGCTGTCGGATTCCTGCGCCGAGTTTGGCGTCGATCCGCGCCACATCGAAATCGAGTGCACCGAGGGGATATGGATGCAGGAAGCCGGCATTCTGCACACCTTGCACGCCATCAGGGCGCTCGGCATGGGAATCGCGCTCGATGATTTCGGCACCGGCTACAGCAACTTCTCTTACCTTCAACAAGTACCGGCCAGCGTCGTCAAGATCGATCAGTCGCTGATTCGCCATTTGGACGCGAACCCGCGGGATCAACGCATTGTGCGCTCGCTGATTGGCATGGCGAAGGAATTGGACTACGAGGTGGTCGCGGAAGGCGTAGAGACTGAACAAGCCTTGCGGCTGATACGCGATTGGGGCTGCCACATCGCGCAAGGTTATCACTTTGCAAAGCCGATGGCGGCGGCCGATTTTTTGGCGTACGTGGTTCAAAGCT
>JAIERC010000113.1 GCA_019747165.1 Sphingomonas sp.
TGACCAAGGCGGGGGGCGCGCGGACGATCGATCAGCGGCAATTCACGCCGATCGAACTCGCCAAGCAGATGCAGAAATTGGGGCTTGATCCGGCGGCGCTGCAAAATGCGGCTGGCCGCGCGCGCAGCTGTGGTCGTCCCGATGCCGCGCGCGATCTGGCCGATCTGGTCGAAAGCCTTGATGCGCCCAAAAGCGACATCATGGTGGGGCTCAATCGTCCGATCAAGTTCGGCGATAAGGCGGCCTATGCTTGATCATTTGCGCCAGGACTTGCGCGCATGAGGGGCGTTGCGACTGATATCGGCACGATCCATTTTGTCGGCATTGGCGGGATCGGCATGTCCGGCATTGCCGAGGTGATGCACAATCTGGGCTATAAGGTGCAAGGGTCGGACGTCGCCGAGGGCTATGTGATCGCTGGACTGCGCGGCAAAGGGATCGTCGTCCATATCGGCCAGCACGCCGATAATCTTGGCGATGCAGCGGTGATCGTGACGTCAACTGCCATCAAGCGCGACAATCCTGAGGTTGAGGCGGCCTATGAACGGCGCATCCCCGTGGTGCGCCGCGCGGAAATGCTCGCTGAACTGATGCGACTGAAATCGACCGTCGCGGTGGCGGGCACGCATGGCAAGACGACGACGACCAGCATGATCGCGGCGTTGCTTGATGCCGGCGGTGTCGACCCGACGGTGATCAATGGCGGGATCATCAACAGCTATGGCTCCAACGCCCGATTGGGCGCGAGCGACTGGATGGTCGTTGAAGCCGATGAGAGCGATGGCAGTTTCCTGCGGCTCGACGGGACGATTGCGGTCGTCACCAACATTGATCCCGAACATCTCGATCATTATGGCAGCTTCGACAAGGCGAAGGACGCCTATGTCGAATTCGTCGAAAATGTGCCCTTTTATGGCGCGGCCTTGCTGTGCCTCGATCACCCCGAGGTGCAGGGGATCATTCCGCGCGTCCGCGACCGTCGCGTGGTAACCTATGGTTTTTCGGCGCAGGCCGATGTGCGCGGGGTGAACGTGACGCCGATCCCCGGTGGCAACCGGTTTGAGGCGATCATCCGCCACCGTGACGGCAGCCAGCGATCGATCGAAGGGATCGAAATGCCGATGCCGGGCCGCCACAATGTCCAGAACGCGCTTGCCGCGATCGGTGTAGCGCTTGAGCTTGGCATTGACGATGCGACCATCCAGCAGGGTTTCGCGAAGTTCGGCGGGGTCAAAAGGCGCTTCACCAAGGTGGGCGAGGTGGCGCTTGAGGGCGGTGCCGTTACCATCATCGACGATTATGGCCATCATCCGGTCGAAATCCGCGCCGTGCTGTCGGCCGCGCGCGAGGGGGCGACCAACCGCGTGATCGCGGTGGTGCAGCCGCATCGCTATTCGCGGCTTGGCAATTTGATGGAGGATTTCCAGCAGGCATTCAACGATGCCGATGTCGTGCTGGTCGCCCCTGTTTATGCAGCGGGCGAAGCGCCGATCGAGGGCGTCGATGCCGAAGCGCTAGTGACAGGGCTGAAGACGCGCGGGCATCGGTCAGCGGCAGTGGTGGCTGATGCGGCTGCGCTCGCGACGACGCTGGCGGAGACGATTCAGCCGGGCGATATGGTGATCTGTCTGGGCGCTGGCGACATCACTAAATGGGCGGCTGGGCTGGCCGATGCGATTGTGACGGTGCGGGCGTGAGCGGGGCGACACTTCAGCCCTCCCCTTCGGGGGAGGGGCTTCAGAAGGTGCTTGGAAAGCTGACCTCTAACGCACCGCTTGCCCCGCTCGTCTGGTTCAAGTCGGGCGGATCGGCGGATTGGCTGTTCGAGCCCAAGGACGTGCAGGATCTGAGCGATTTTCTGGCCAACCTTGATCCCGCCACGCCCGTCATGCCGTTGGGGCTGGGATCCAATCTGATCGTGCGCGATGGCGGCTGGCGCGGTGTGGTGGTGCGGCTGGGCAAAGCGTTCAGCTTTGCGCGCGCCGATGGCAAGACATTGACATGTGGTGGCGGTACGTCGGGCATTCTGGTGTCGTCCACGGCGCGTGATGCGGGCATTGCGGGGCTTGAGTTTCTTCGCAGCATCCCCGGAACGGTCGGCGGGTTCGTGCGGATGAACGGCGGGGCCTATGGCCGCGAGACCAAGGACGTCCTTACTGCCTGCACGGTCGTGTTGCGTGATGGCACGGTCGCGACGCTGCCTGCCGAGGCACTCGGCTACAGCTATCGCCACTCAACACTGCCCGAGGGCGCGATTGTGGTCGAGGCGACGTTTGCTGGCTCGCCAGGCGACCCCGCCGCGATCCAGGCTGAAATGGACCGCATCGCCGCCGCGCGCGAGGAATCGCAGCCGCTGCGCAGCAAGACTGGGGGCTCCACCTTCAAGAATCCCGACGGGCATAAGGCCTGGGCGCTGATCGATGCCGCAGGCTGCCGGGGGCTCCGGATCGGTGATGCGCAGGTGAGCGAAAAGCATTGCAATTTCCTGCTCAACCTAGGGGCGGCGACAAGTGCCGATATTGAAGCGTTGGGGGACGAAGTGATTGCACGGGTGAAGGCGTATTCGGGGGTAACGCTGGAATGGGAAATCCAGCGGGTAGGGAACGCAGCATGAGCGCGCCCCTCCACATCGCCGTGCTGATGGGCGGCTGGTCCGCTGAACGCGAAGTGTCGCTGGTGACCGGGGCGAACGTCGCCG
>JAIERC010000401.1 GCA_019747165.1 Sphingomonas sp.
TCGCACAGGGTGTGCCCCTTGCACAGGCGCAGGCAGGGGCATTGGCCAACCAGAACAACCCAGCGGCTAACCCGCTTAACGGACTGCGTGGGCTGCAGTTCCTGCCGCCGGGCCAGAACATCCCAAATGCTGTTGAACCAGGCCTGACCGGTGACACCAACTTTTCCTACACAGGTCGGCTGTCATGGAAGGCAACTGACAATCTGAGCCTGTATGTCACCTATGCATCGGGCTTTAAGGCGAGCTCGATCAACCTGTCGCGTGACAGCCGTCCAACGGTTGCCGATCTTGCCCTGTTGCAGACAGCGGGTCTTGCCGTCGTCAACCTCACCTCCGGTTCGCGCTTCGCTGGTCCTGAGCAATCAGAAGTCTATGAAGGCGGCATCAAGGGCCAGTTCCGCAACGCTGCCTTCAACCTCGCTGTCTTCAGTCAGAAGATCCGGGGCTTCCAGGGCAATATCTTCACCGGTACCGGCTTCATTCTGAACAATGCAGGCCAGCAATCGACTTTTGGTATCGAATTTGACGGCAGCGTGACGCCAGTCAAAAATCTTTCGCTCAACGCGGCTGTTACCTATCTCGATCCAACCTTTGACTCGTTCGTCAATGGTTCAGCCTTCAACGCCACCTTTGGTGTGGTCCCTGCAAACCTGACGGGCCGTCGTCCGGCGGGCATTCCTGAATTCGCGATCTCGGTCGGCAGTTCGTACACGCATGAAGTTACCGACAACTTCAAGCTCACGCTGCGTGGTGACTATCAGTATGAGACCCCGGTTCTCATCTCTGAAGGCGCAACGTTCACCCGCGAAGTCCAGTCGCTCAACATGTCGCTCACCGGCCAGTTCAGCAACGGCATCGACATCTCGGTCTGGGGCCGTAACATGACGAACGCCCAGTATTTGACGACGATCTTCCCATCGGTTGCTCAGGCAGGCAGCTTGTCGGGCTATCCAAGCCAGCCAGTCACCTATGGTGGCACGGTCCGGATTAAGTTCTGATCGCGTAACAAACAGCGGCCTTAATTGGCTGAAAAAAATGGGGTCGCGACACAGTGTCGCGGCCCCTTTTTTGTCGATCAAGCCTGGTGAGGCGGTCAGGCGGTCAACCGCGCGGCATGCCAGGCAATATGGTCTGCCATGAAGGTCGAGATGAAATAATAGCTGTGGTCATATCCCGGCTGCATCCGTAGCGTCAGCGGCATCCCTGCTTCAGCACACGCTGCAGTCAGCAGCGCGGGCTTGAGCTGCTCCACAAGAAAGCTGTCGGCATCCCCCTGATCAATCAGCAATTCAGGCAGTCGCGCGCCATCCTCGATCAGTGCGCAGGCATCATAGGCCCGCCAAGCAAGGCGATTTTCCCCAAGATAGCCGCCCAACGCCTTTTGTCCCCACGCACAATCGATTGGCGAGACGATCGGCGCAAAGGCCGAGACGCTCCGGAACCGGTCGGGGGTCCGCAGCGCGATCGTCAGCGCGCCGTGGCCGCCCATTGAATGGCCCGTAATGCCCTGCCGCGTCATGTCCGCCTGCGGAAACGCGGCGGCGATCACGTCCGGCAGTTCGGTTTCGATATAGCGGCGCATCTTGAAATGGCTGGACCATGGTGCCTGTGTCGCATCGACGTAAAAGCCAGCGCCCTGCCCGAAATCATAGACATCGACATCCGGCACCCCCTCGCCCCATGGTGACGTGTCAGGCGCGATGAAGATAATGCCATGTTCGGCGCAGGCGGCCCGATAGCTGCCCTTGTCGGTCACATTGGCATGGGTGCAGGTCAAACCCGAGAGATACCAGAGCACCGGTAGTTTGGCCCCCAGAGTATGCGGCGGGACAAAGACCGAAAAGGTCATGTCCGTGCCCGTAGCGGTCGAAGCATGTCGATAAATCCCCTGCGTACCGCCATCAGCGCGCGCCGTAACCAGTGTTTCCAATATCATGCAGGTGATCCTTCCCGTTGAATTGATGCCATCACAGGCATTAAGTTTGGCCAATTGCGGCGCAGTTTACCGTGGCATCGTGCCTTCCCTGTGCAGCTAGTCGGCAAGCACCGCTGCAAGTCCCTTTAGAAATTTGCATAATTCCTCACAGAAAGCGTTGCCATCCCCGGCACAATGGACTGTAGAGCGTGACAATGACGATAAGGCGGCGCACAAGCGGTGCGCGCTGAGGCGTAATTTCTAAAGGTCGGCCTGTTGCCGACCGCGATTGGGAGGATAGCGATGGCGAAAGAACCTGCAACCAAGGCGACAGCCCCGAAAACCGGCGGCATTCATGCGCCCGTCCAGCCATCACCAGAGCTTGGGGCGATTGTCGGCAATGACCGGCTGCCGCGCAGCGAAGTGATCAGCAAGGTCTGGGCCTATATCAAAGAGCACAATCTGCAGAACCCCGCCAACAAGCGGGAAATTCTGGCCGATGCGGCGCTCGAAAAAGTGTTCGGCCGCAAATCGTGCACGATGTTCGAAATGAACAAATATATCGCGGCACACGTTAAGGCGTAATGCCCGCTGGCGGGCATCGGGCAGCGCACGCGCTTGCTTGATGCCCGACCGTTCTTCCGGTCGGTTCACGTCGTTGCCCGTTCCACGCCGCTGCACAGGGCAACAGGCGATCGATTTAGAGTGTAATGACTTTGGATTGGTCCAAACCATACGCCGTTCGCCCTGAGCGAAGTCGAAGGGCATGCGGAGCGTGTGGGCTTC
>JAIERC010000377.1 GCA_019747165.1 Sphingomonas sp.
CGCATCGAATCCCTCCTTGCAGGACTGTTCCCGCGGCGCCGCTATCACCCCGAACGGGTTGCCTCTGTGACAGTAGCGTTACCGTTTGATGACAGAGCCTCCTGGCGTGGGGCGCTGCTGGGGATGGCGGGTAGCAGAATCGACGCAGTTGTGCCCTTGCCGACCATGCTGGTGATGTCGAGCCGGCCGCGATGGCGCTCGATAATATGTTTGACGATGGCAAGGCCAAGGCCGGTGCCCCCCAATGATCGGCTGCGCCCGGCATCGACTCGGTAGAATCGCTCGGTCAGTCTTGGCAGATGTTCAGGCGCAATGCCGTCGCCCTCATCGGCAACGCTGATTCGTACCATGCCGGTCTGATCGACCCATAAGCGTGAGATCACCGGCGTGCCCGGCCGGCCATATTTCATCGCGTTACCGATCAGGTTGTGCAGCACCTGCGACAATTGCGCGCGGTCGCCCGTGACCGGGGGAACATCGGCCTCGATATCGCTGACCAGATCGGCACCGCGTTTGTCGTGTGAATCAGCGATTTCGGCATGCACCTCTTCCATCAGCTGGCGCAAATCGATGGCAGTTGCCGGGACGCGATATTTTTCCGCTTCGATCCGGCTGAGCGAGATCAGGTCTTCGACCAGGCGCTGCATGCGCCGGGCTTCGTCGAACATCACTTTCAAAAAGCGCGAGCGAACATCGGGATCGCCGCCAGCCTTTTCATCGCTCAGCGTTTCGACGAAACCCAGGATTGAGGCGAGCGGCGTGCGCAGTTCGTGGCTCGCATTGGCGACGAAATCCACGCGCATCCGTTCGGCCGCATAGCTGCCGGTCTGATCGATCAGATGCACCACGCGGCGGCCATCGCTCATCGTCGTCACGCGCATTTCCCAGCGCTGATCAAGTGTGCCCAGCCCCACCAGATTGATCGGGCGGGTTGAATTGCTGCGCAGCTCGGTCAGCCGTTCGGCGGCGGCTGGGTGGCGGATCGCCAGGCGCACATCCTCGCCAATGATATGCCCGCCGAGCAAAACGCGCGCGGGTTGATTGGCATGGGCGACGCGCCCGTCGGCGACGATTAGGATCGGCTCGATAATTGCCTCGATCATCTCGTCGATGTTGACTGGCCTTGTCTTGCGGTCGATCGGATCGGCAATCACGGTCGGCTCTGGGGCGACATCGCCTGTGCCAGCGGCGACCAGCACGGCGGCCACGCCGCCGACCAGCACGATCAGCCCGCCCTCCAGACCCTGTTCGAGCATCATGATCGCTATCGCCGCGACGACGATGACGGCGATTGCGGTGAGCGTTCGATAACCAAAGGCGTCAAGCATTGGCCATCCCTAGCGCAATCCGCGCGCAGCGGCGAGTATGGTTACCCGGCTTGCACTCAATTTACGATTGTGAAAGGGCCAGAGGATCATAATCGGGGCAGCATGATGGAACAGCCATGAGCGACGATATTCCCCCGGCAGAGACGCCCCCGACGCCGGACTTGGCAGCACCGGCAGAAGCCATGCCCACCCGGCGGCGCGCGCTGATGCTCGGCGCGGTCGGCGCGACCGCGATCGTCTCAATCCGCCCGGCGCTTGCGCAAACCACGGCGTCGGTGCTCACCTGCGAAATTCCAGTGCCTGATCCGGCCCGTTCGGGCAGCTACATCGCCGCCGATGGCACCTTGGTGCCGGCCGGAACAGCGGGCGCCTTTCCCCCTGCGGGGGTGCCGTTAAAGGGAGAGGATGTCCGCCGTGCAATGGCGGGAGGGCGGTTGCCGGGCATGGATAGCGATCGCACCCGCGCCTATCTGCAATATATTCGCCGCCTGCAATCGGGCACCAGCGGCTTTACCTGTTTCGCCTCGCTGCAGATGCCGCGCGGCTAAGCGCCGTGTCGGCCCCGGTCTATCGCTCGGTATCGGCCACCACATTGCGGGCGGTGCAGCTTGATGAACTCACGCTGGTGTATCACCGCGCATCGGGCATTACCCATATCCTCGCCCCGCCTGCGCCTGAAATTCTTGATGCGCTTGCGCCGGAGGCATTGACCGGCACAGCACTGCTCGCGCGGTTGGGCGACGAATATGATCTGGGCGACGCCGATTCCGCGGCCCTGCTCGCTCGGCTGGATGAACTTGTCGCCGCCGGGCTGGTCGAACGACGATGAGGTTTGCCCATCACGTGAAGATCGGCCCGATCGGCTTTCGCATTGGATCGGATTGGTCCGCACCGATTGCCGCCCTGCGCGCACTCTACAGCGATTATCCCGGGCCGGATGACGGTGTGCCTGATTTCACCGTGCGGCTGTTCGCTGCGCGACCATGGCGGCGCTTCATTCGCCCTTCGGTGATGATCGGCGGTGATTATGTCCTGCCCGAAGCAGCGCCGTTACCCATCGCTCAGGGGCTGCTGGCGGCAGAAATGGGCATGAACCTACAAATGGCGCTTGGCCAGCGGCGCTATCTGCTGCTTCACGCCTCAGTCGTCGAACGCGACGGGCGCGCGCTGTTGATGACCGGGGAATCGGGCGCGGGTAAATCGACTCTGGCGGCGCTTCTGGCGGCGCGCGGCTGGCGGCTGATGGGCGATGAATTCGCGCTGGTCGATCCGGCAAGCGGGCTGGTGCACGCCTTTCCGCGGCTGGTCAGTTTGAAAAATGCCGCGATCAGCGTGGTGGAAATGGCGGTGCCCAGCGCTCGGTTCGGCCCGCTGC
>JAIERC010000380.1 GCA_019747165.1 Sphingomonas sp.
AGGACAATGCCTGGCTGTTCTCGCGCGACAGCGTCCACGGCAAATATCCGGGATCGGTTTCGGCTGAGGGCAATGACTTGGTCGTTGACGGCAAGCGCATCCGCGTGACCGCCGAGCGCGACCCCGCCAATTTGCCGCACAAGGAACTGGGCGTCGATCTGGTGCTCGAATGCACTGGCTTCTTCACAGATCGTGCGAGCTGCCAGAAGCATCTCGATGCAGGTGCAAAGAAAGTGCTGATCTCGGCACCGGGCAAAGGCGTCGATCTGACGGTCGTCTTCGGCGTCAACCACGACAAGCTGACAGCGGACCATGTCATCGTCTCCAATGCCTCGTGCACTACCAATTGCCTGGCCCCGGTTGCCAAGGTGCTCAACGATGCGATTGGGATCGAACGCGGGCTGATGACCACAGTCCATGCGTACACAAACGACCAGAAAATCCTCGATCAGGTCCATAGCGACCCGCGCCGCGCACGCGCCGCCGCCATGTCGATCATCCCGACCACGACGGGTGCAGCCCGCGCTGTTGGCGAAGTGCTGCCTGAGTTGAAGGGCAAGCTCGACGGTTCGGCGATCCGCGTGCCGGTGCCGGATGTGTCGCTGATCGACCTGACCTTCACCCCCAAGCGCGACACCACCAAGGACGAGGTCAACGCGATCCTCAAGGCGGCATCTGAAAGCGGGCCATTGAAGGGCATCCTTGCCTACACCGACGAACCGCTCGTCTCGATCGATCTGATGCACGATCAGGCATCGTCGACGGTCGACAGCCTCGAAACGGCGGTCATCGATGGCAAGCTGGTTCGGGTTGTGAGCTGGTACGACAATGAATGGGGCTTCTCCAACCGCATGGTCGATACGGCCAAGGCAATGGCGGCGTTCCTCTGATTGCCATGGGTGCGCGCGGTCACGGCATTGTTGCGGGCATTGCCCGTCACGCTTCTCCGCGCGCGCCGATGGAAGAGATTGAGCGCGCGACGATCACCCCGGAATTCGGGGTGGAAGGCGATTGCAAGGGGCGCTTCAAGCCTGGCGGGCGCAACCGACGCCAGGTCACGTTGATCGAGCGGCATGACTGGGACTCGGCAATGGCCGAGCTAGGGGTCAGCCATCCCTGGTCAGCACGACGGGCGAACATTTTGGTCGATGGGCTCGATCTGCCGCAGATTGCGGGCACAGTGCTGCGGATCGGCGAGGTTCGGTTGATGGTGATGGTCGAATGCGATCCCTGCCAGCGCATGGATGCGATCGCGCCCGGGCTTCAGGCCGCGCTAAGGCAGGATTGGCGGGGCGGTGTCTGCACAAGGGTGCTGACTGGCGGGGAGATTGCCGTTGGCGACGCAATCATGGTCGATCAGGCGGTGGAGACAATAGCGTGAAATTTTTCCGTACGCTGGACGACATGGGTGACATTACCGGCAAGCGCGTGCTCGTGCGCGAAGACTTGAATGTGCCGATGGAGGGGGATCGAGTCACCGACGATACCCGCCTGCGCGCGACGATTGCCACGGTCGCTGAGCTCGCTGATCGCGGGGCGATTGTTCTGGTGCTTTCTCATTTCGGTCGTCCAAAGGGGCCGAGCGCTGACACCTCGCTTGCGCGGGTGACGCCGGCCTATGCCGCCGTGCTTGGCCGCCCGGTCACCTATATTGATTGGGAAGGAGATGCCGCCGCTGTCGCTGCGCTGCAGCCGGGCGATATCGCGGTGCTTGAGAACACCCGCTTCTTTGGCGGTGAGGAAAAAAATGATCCGGCGACTGTCGCGCGATTCGCAGCGCTTGGCGATCTTTATGTGAACGACGCCTTTTCAGCGGCGCACCGCGCGCATGCATCGACCGAGGGGCTGGCGCATGTCCTGCCCGCCTTTGCCGGGCGTGCGATGGAGGCGGAGCTTCACGCGCTTGAAAAGGCGCTAGGCAACCCTGAACATCCCGTTGCGGCGGTAGTCGGTGGGGCCAAGGTGTCGAGCAAGCTCGATGTGCTGACGCATCTGGTCGATAAGGTGGATCACCTCATCATCGGCGGTGGCATGGCTAATACTTTTCTTGCGGCGCGGGGAGTCGATGTCGGTAAGTCGCTGTGCGAACATGATCTGATCGCGACGGTCGAGGGGATTTTTACCGCCGCCGACCACGCGCATTGCACGATTCATCTGCCCTATGATGTTGTTGTATCAAAAGAGTTCGCGGCCAACCCGCCTAGTCTGCGGACCTGCAATGTCCATGAAGTTGCTGCCGATGAGATGATCCTGGATATTGGCCCCGCCGCGACCGAAGCGCTCGCCGATGTGCTCAAGACCTGCCGAACCCTAGTCTGGAATGGCCCGCTCGGCGCGTTCGAGACGCCGCCCTTCGATGCCGCAACAGTGGCGCTGGCAAGAACGGCAGCTGCCCTGACCAAGGATGGGTCGCTCGTTTCCGTAGCAGGCGGGGGCGATACCGTGGCCGCGCTCAATCAGGCAGGTGTTGCAAACGACTTCACCTTTGTTTCCGCCGCCGGGGGTGCGTTTCTGGAATGGATGGAGGGCAAGCAACTCCCCGGCGTGGCGGCATTGCGGCAGGGATAACTGGCTTTGCCATTATTCTGATGACTATTGATGCGACAAATCCCGCCAACTGTGCTATTGCCACCGCATCACTCGAGTACCCCATCTATTTCTCCCGTGACTGAGAGACCTGCGCGCTCCCGTAACAAGCCCAGTTGGA
>JAIERC010000198.1 GCA_019747165.1 Sphingomonas sp.
GCCTCAACGATCGCCGCCAGTTCGACCCCGGCGCGCTGCAGGTCCGCCGCCGTTGCCCAGCCGCTATCGGTGGTGGTGAAGACGACCGCGCGGCTGCCGGGCGCGGCGGCGAAGCGGTTGAGATAGCTCGAGACCGCCCCCGCCATCATCACCCCCGGCCGGTCATTGCCGCCGAAGACCAGCGGCCGCTCGATCGCCCCCGTCGTCAGCACTGCGCGCTTGGCGACGATCTTCCACAGCCGCTGACGGGGCTGGCCATTGAGCTGCTCGACCGCGCCATAGATGCCGCCGTCATAGATGCCGAACACGCTCGTCCGGTGGAGCAGTATGACATTGGGCAGGGTCGCGAGTTCCGCGCTGGCGGCAGCGGCCCAGTCGGCGCCAGTCATGCCGTCAATTTCATGCCGCTCGCTCAGCAACCGCCCACCCGCGCGGTCATCGTCATCCGCCAGGATCACCCGCATCCCTGCGCGCCCCGCGGTCAATGCAGCCGCCAGACCAGCCGGTCCGCCGCCAATCACGAGCAGGTCGCAAAAGCCGTGGTTGCGGTCATATCGGTCGGGGTCGGGCAATCCCGAAAGCGTGCCAAGCCCCGCCGCGCGACGGATCAGCGGCTCATACAGCTTCTCCCACAGGGCGGCGGGCCACATGAAGGTCTTGTAGTAAAAGCCCGCCACGAACAGCGGCGCGGCCAGCTGGTTGACCGCCATCAGGTCGAAGCCAAGGCTCGGCCAGCGATTCTGGCTGGTCGCGACCAGGCCGTCGTGGAGCGGCACGATCGTCGCACGCGCATTGGGGTCGGCATGCGCGCCCGTGCCGATCGTCACCAGCGCATTGGGTTCCTCGCCGCCCGCCGTCATGATGCCGCGCGGGCGGTGATATTTGAACGACCGGCCGACCAGCCGCACATCATTGGCGACCAGCGCCGACGCCAGCGTATCGCCCGCAAAACCGCGATAGGGCTTGCCGTCGAAGGAGAAGGAGAGGGGCCGTGATCGATCGATCAGCCCGCGATCGGCCAACCGGCTCATGCGTCCGGTGCCTTGGCGAAGGCCGTGCCAGATATCGCATGGCTGCGTGTGTCGCGGTTGACGATTAGCCACTGGCGGCACCCTTGCGCATGATACCAATGTTCGGTGATCATGCCCGCCGGATTGTCGCGCAGATGGACATAGTCGTGGAAGTCCGCATCGTCGCTTGGCCGCACGGGCCATGCATCGCCGCGATAGACGAATTCCTGGGCGTCGCGGTCGCCGCAAAAGGGGCAGGGGAGGCGCATGTTCCTATCCCCTCAATGCAGGTTCGCTTGGGCGCCCTGGCCCTTTTCGTCGATGACATGGCCGGTCGCGAAGCGATCGAGCCGGTAGGCGGCGGCGGTTTCGTGCGGTCGGTCGGTCGCGAGCAGATGCGCAAAGCACCAGCCCGAGGCCGGCGTCGCCTTGAACCCGCCATAACACCAGCCGGCATTGAGATAGAGCCCCGCCACCGGCGCGTGATCGATGATCGGTGATCCGTCCATCGTCATGTCGCAGATGCCGCCCCAGCTGCGCAGCAGCCGCGCCCGCCCGATCATCGGCATGATCGCCATGCCGCCTTCGCAGACATCCTCCAGCACCGGCAAATTCCCGCGGGCAGCGTAGCTGTTATATCCGTCGATATCCCCGCCGAAGACGAGGCCACCCTTGTCGGACTGGCTGATGTAGAAATGCCCCGCACCAAAGGTGATGACGCCGGGGATGACGGGCTTCAGCGCTTCGCTAACGAATGCCTGCAGGACATGGCTTTCGATCGGCAGCCGCAGGCCCGCCATCGCCGCGACCCGCGAGCTGTTGCCCGCCACCGCCACGCCGACCTTGCTCGCGCCAATGGGCCCGCGCGACGTTTCCACGCCGGTGATGCGGCCATCGACCGCGCGGGTGAAGCCGGTGACCTCGCAATTCTGGATGATGTCGACCCCCCGGTCGGATGCGCCGCGCGCATAGCCCCACACCACCGCATCGTGCCGCGCCGTCCCGCCGCGTCGCTGCAGCAGCCCGCCCATGATCGGGAACCGCGCATGGTCGAAATTGAGGAACGGTGCCATCTGCCGCACCGCGCCTGCATCGAGCAGTTCGGCATCGACGCCGTTCATCCGCATCGCATTGCCGCGCCGGGCATAGGCATCGCGCTGGCCATCGGAATGATAGAGGTTGAGCACCCCGCGCTGGCTGACCATCACATTATAGTTAAGCTCTTGCTCCAGCCCTTCCCACAGCTTCATCGACTGCTCGTAAAAGGCGGTGTTGCCGGCCAGACCATAGTTGGAGCGGATGATGGTGGTGTTGCGCCCGGCATTGCCGCCGCCGATCCACCCTTTTTCCAGCACCGCGATATTGGTGATCCCGTGCACCGTGGCGAGGTAATAGGCGGTCGCCAGCCCATGCCCGCCACCGCCGATGATGACGATGTCATAGGCCGGTTTGGGCGTCGCATCGCGCCACGTCGGTGCCCAGTGCCGGTGGCCGGACAGGGCATTGCGGGCGAGCGCGAAGATCGAAAAGCGCGACATGCTGGTTCCGGCCCGGTGTTGATCCGACGCCATGCTATCGGCATATGGCGGCGCATGCTTGACACATAGCGACATTCTCGTGCCGGATAGCGACATGACCGATGCCAAACCCATCACCCTCGGCCTGTTGCTGATCGATGGCTTCGCGCTGATGTCCTATGC
>JAIERC010000059.1 GCA_019747165.1 Sphingomonas sp.
ATCCCCCGACCAGGCAGCCAGGGGGAAGGTCAGAACATGGGTCACTTCTCAGTGGAAATTATGCGCCTCCCGGGTCAACTCCCATTGGAAATCAACACCAGGGCCATTGCCATGCTTTGCTGCGGTTGAGATTGCCGAACAGGAACAGCCGCACGTTGTGGCTGAACCGACAGGCCAGATCGGGATAACATTGTCATCGGGGATCAAGCTGACGGTGGATGCCGGTGTTGATGCTGAGGCATTGGCGCGGGTGTTATCGGTTGTTGGGCGGTGACGGCCTCAGCAGCCTCGCCTCCGTCACCATCTCCGTTTTCAGCTTTATCCGGCACTGGCATGACCAAGGTGTGGCTGGCGTGCGGGGTCACCGATATGCGTAAAGGCATTGATGGTCTGGCGGTGCTGGTTCAGCAAGTGCTGACGCAAAGTCCTCATTCGGGCGCGCTGTTCGCCTTCCGGGGTAAACGGGGTCACCTAGTCAAGCTGCTCTGGTATGATGGGCAAGGGATGTGTTTGTTTTCCAAGCGTCTGGACCGGGGGCGTTTTGTGTGGCCGATGACCCAAGTGGGCAGTATTGCGCTTACCTCAGCGCAGCTTTCGATGCTGCTGGAAGGCATTGACTGGCGACGGCCAGAGCGCACCTGGAAACCTTCGCTAGCCGGTTGATAAAGCGCATATTTTCATGGATTTTCAGGGATTATCCTGGCGATTCCGGTGATGATCTGCTAACAGATTCCAGTGTCAGACACAGGCATCTCAACCCCCGATTGGGACCAGCGGATCGCCGCACTGGAAGCGCTTTTGGCCGAGCGTGATGCGGCCCTTGCCGGTGCTCGCGCCGATATTGCGGCGCGCGATCTGCTCATCGATATGCTGCGCGTCCAGATCGCCCGGCTGAAGCGCATGTCGTTCGGCAAGTCATCCGAGAAGCTGACCCGCGAGATCGCCCAGCTTGAGCTGGCGCTCGAAGAACTCGAGACCGCAGCCGCTACCGTCGCTGGGGATGGCCCGCGCGGCAAGGCCGCCGCCGATCGCACACCGCCTGTTCGATCATTGCCGGCGCACCTGCCACGCCTCGAGATTGTCCATGAACCTGTCTCCGGCACCTGTGCGTGCCCGGCGTGCGGCGGCGCGCTGCGACCCCTCAGCGCCGATGCCGACGAGATGCTCGACGTCGTGCCGGTCAGTTGGCAGATCGTTCGCCATATCCGCCCCAAGTATAGCTGCCGCGCTTGCGATAGCATCGTCCAGGCACCGGCGCCGGTGAAGGCTATTGCGCGCGGCAAGGCAACGTTCGCCACCCTGGCGCATATCGTCGTCGCCAAGTTCGATCATCACCTGCCGCTGTATCGCCAGGCCGAGATGATGGCCGCCCAAGGTATCGATATCGACCGATCGACCCTGGCAGGCTGGACCGGGCAGACCGCGGCGCTGCTCGATCCGATCGTTGCCCGCATCCGCGAGCAAGGGCTGACGGCGACCAAGCTTCACACCGACGACACACCGGTACCGGTGCTCGATCCCGGCCGCGGGCGCACCGCCACCGGCAGGCTCTGGGTCTATGCCGTCGACGATCGTGCCTCGGGCGCAACCACCCCGCCGCTGGTCTGGTACGAGTTCACCACCGATCGCACCGGCGCTCATCCCCAGGAGCATCTCGCTAGCTACATCGGGTTCCTCCAGGCCGATGCCTATGCCGGTTACAACCAGCTCTACGCCAGCGGCCGGGTCACCGAGGTCGCCTGCTGGGCCCACTTCCGGCGCAAGATCTTCGACATCCACCAGGCCAAGCCGACCGCGCTGACCAGCGATCTGCTCGATCGCATTGCGGCGCTTTACGTTGTCGAAGCCGATGTGCGTGGGCAGCCACCCGATGTGCGGCGCGCTGCCCGCCAGGACAGGTCCGCCGCCATGGTCGATGCGCTTCGCGCCGCGCTCGATGACGCTTTGCGGCGCCTGTCGCCCAAGGCTGAGATGGCCAAGGCGATCAGCTACGGCGTCAAGCTGTGGCCGGCGCTGGTGCGGTTCCTCGATGATGGCCAGCTCGAGATCGACAACAACATCGCCGAACGCGCCATCCGCAGCATTGCCATCGGACGCCGCAACTGGCTGTTCGCCGGATCAAAGGTCGGCGGCGAACGCGCCGCCGCTATTTATTCCGTCATCGAGACCTGCAAGGCCAATGGCGTCGACCCGCAGCGCTACATCGCCGACGTCACCGCCAGGATCGCCGGCGACTGGCCCGCATCGCGCTGGGACGAGCTCATGCCCTGGAACTGGAAAGACGGCGCTGATCCTCGAGTCGCTCAAGCCGCCTGACGGCGGCCTTCAGGCCACGCTTACTGCCGATCGGCTGTTGCGGCTCGATCTCATCATCCTCGATGAGCTTGGTTACCTGCCGTTCAGTCCCTCAGGCGGGGCGCTGCTGTTCCACCTCTTGAGCAAGCTCTACGAGCGCACGAGCGTCGTCATCACCACCAATCTCAGCTTCAGCGAATGGGCCGAGGTGTTCGGCGATGCCAAGATGACCACCGCGCTGCTCGATCGGCTCACACACCACTGCCACATCCTGGAAACCGGCAATGACAGCTTCCGGTTCAGGGCCAGCGCCGCTGCACCCAAAACACGAAAGGAAAAAGCCACCACTTGACCCACCCCCGCACCGCGGGACACTATATCCACCCGGGTCACTTCTCGATGAAAATCACGGGTCAACTCTCAGTGGAAATCAACA
>JAIERC010000088.1 GCA_019747165.1 Sphingomonas sp.
CGATCAACGCCGCCAATGCCGGGGTTACCGCCAGCGTTATCACCGATTCATCGGGGGCACGGCTTGCGCTCAAGAGCAAAACCGGCGCTGACCAGGCCTTTACGCTGACAGCGACCGAGGATGTCGGCAATCCTGGCCTCGCCGCGCTGGAAATTGTCCAGGGCAAGGCGGGCGCCTTGTTCGGGACGAATGCGCAGGACGCGATCGTGGCGGTCGATGGGATTCCCGTGACTCGTAACAGCAATTCAATCAGCGACTTGGTTGCAGGTGTGAAGCTTGATCTGGTCGCTGCTGCCCCCGGCACCCGGGTTGCGCTTGGGAGCACGGCACCGACCGATCAACTGCGCACTTCGGTTAATGATCTGGTGACCGCATTCAACAGCTTGCAGAGCGTCGTTAAGGCGCAGACCAATGCCAGCACCGGGCCGCTCGCCAATGATCCGACAGCGCGTGCTTTGCAGCAATCGCTGCGTCGCTTCACGCTCACCGAGCTTGCTACGCCGACCGCAGTGGGTGCCCCCCGTTCGCTGGCTGAAATCGGCGTGTCGACCAATCGGGACGGCACGCTCAGCGTCAACGCCGCTCAGCTCACCGCCGCACTCACCAATTTTCCCGACGCGGTTGAGGCCTTGTTCTTCAACGGTTCGGGCGCGACGGGTGGCGGGGTCGCCGCGGCGTTTCAGGTCATTGCCGATGCGGCGACCAATACCAGCTTTGGGCTGGGCGCGAACGAAAGCCGCTACACCAAGCAGCAATCCTCGTTGAGCGACGCGCTCGACAAGGCCAATAGCGATAAGGAAGTCGTGCGCGCCCGGCTGACCAAGCAATTTTCTGGGTCGGATGCGCGGGTGTCGGCCTATAAATCGACGCAATCCTTACTCACCAACTTCTTCGCGCCGAAGCCGAGCAATTAATGGCGCATTATGCCACCACGCTCGGGCGTAACCCCGACGCGACCTATCGCCAAATCGATATTGTTGGCCGCACCGGCGAAGCCGATCCCCATCAATTGGTGGCATTGCTCTATGAAGAGCTTGGGCGCGCGTTGAGGGGCGTGGTCGCCGCCATCGCCAGCGGCAATCGGGCGGTGAAGAGCGAAAAGGCGACTCGCGCGGTGTCGATCCTTTTTGCGCTGGAAGCCGGGCTGGATTTCGAACGCGGGGGCAGCTTGTCGAAAACGCTGGCCGGGCTGTATCGCGGTGCCCGCACCAAGCTGATCGACGCCAGCCTCGGCGATGATCCGGCACCTTTTATCGAGGTTGCAACCAGCATGGCGCAGATCGCTGACGCTTGGGCCAGCGTTGGTAAGCGCTGAATGTTGCGCGCTCGTGCAAGGATGTCGCGCGCGTTAACCATTTGCTGACCAGCCCGGCCCTAGGGTGACACCCGGCATTGGGGGCTGACATCATGGAATTATTCTCGCACGACGATCTTCCGGCTGGTGCCGCCCGGCGCGGATCGACCCGTACAATCCTTGCCGTAGACGACAGCCGCACCAATTTGACCATAGTCGGTCGGCGGCTGGCGCATCTCGGCTATCTCGTCGTGCTGAGCGACAATGGCCATGAAGCGCTGGATCTGATCGCGGCGCGCGGCTTTGATATGGTGCTGCTCGATATGGTGATGCCGGGCATGTCGGGCCTGCATGTGCTGAACGAAATTCGCGGCAATCGCGAGACTGCCGATCTGCCGGTGATCATGGTCACGGGGCGCAGCGACGCTGGCGCGGCGATTGAGGCGCTGGCCGCTGGTGCGGATGATCATGTCGCCAAACCGTTTGATTTTCAGGTGCTCGCCGCGCGGATTGATCGCGTGATTGATCGTGCCCGGCGCTTTGCTGAGTTGAAACGCTCCAACGCAACGCTTGATGCCCGCATCGCCGCGCGGGCAATGGAACTGGGCGAAACCCGTGTCGAACTTGCCGAAACCCGCGCCGATCGGCTGCGGTTGATCGCGTCTTTGCAGATGCTCAACGATCGCTTCGAACGGCTTAGCGGAACCAGCGACGCTGGATGAAGTAGATCGAGATCGCAAAGGCGATCACGATGCAGACCCAGACCACGCCATCAAATGCCCAGGGTTGTTCTGCATAGGGAATGCCCTTTACATTCATGCCCAGCAGGCCCGTCAAAAAGGTTAGCGGCAGGAAGATCATCGCCACCACCGAAATGATCAGCGATCGTTGGTCGATCTGTTCGGCGCGCAGATCGGTCAGCGCTTCGTGCATCAGCGCGGATCGCTCCCGGATCGATTCAAGCTCTTCGGCCATGCGGGCCGCGCGGTCAGCGGCGGCGTTCAGATGGACGCGGTCATCCTCCTGCAACCACCCAATCGGCAGTGCCGCCAGCTTTTCGATTACGGCGCGCTGGGGGAACAGAAAACGGCGATAGCCGATCGCCTTGACGCGCACCTTGGTCACTTCGCGGCGGAGCTGAAAAATGCGATCCGCATCAAGATCGGCCTCGCAATCGTCCAGCGCATCCCCCAGATCGGCGACTTCGGGATCAAGATCGGTGGTGATGGCGGCGGCGAATTCAGCGATCAGATCGCCAGGATCGCGGATCAACCCAGTCTCCACGCTGGCGACCACGATATCCAGCGCGGTAAGCGGTCGCCGCGTTACCGAAAAGACCCGACCGGCCACCGCCCAGATCCGTACCGAAGCGAGCGGATCGGACATCGACATTTCCTCGCTCGATCGGCCGCGCAGGTTGAGGAAAGCGCCGTCGGCAAT
>JAIERC010000233.1 GCA_019747165.1 Sphingomonas sp.
GGGACGGCTATGATGACATGCTGAAATCCGACATCGCCGATCTGGTCAATGCGCCCGATAGCGGCTTTGCGGGGACAATCACCGCCGCACTATTCCTGCGCCGCTTCGTGCCAAAGGGGACACCCTGGGTGCATCTCGACACCTTCGCCTGGCGGCCGACAGCTAAGCCCGCGCGGCCCAAAGGGGGCGAAGCGCTTGGCCTGCGTGCGGTGTGGGACATGCTCAAAGGTCGCTATGCTCGATCATAAAACCATCGCCGCCTGCCTTTGCTTGTGACTCTTATTTGACCGGTAGCGTCGCTGGCATGCTGTCGGCAGGGGGTGGGGTCGCTTTACGGCGATGCCGCAACCGCAGCAGATCAATTTCTGCCTGGCGCCGGGTGAGATAGTAATCGCGCGTTGCGACATAAGGGTCTGGCGTGTGATCGTGGAGCGCGTGCAGCTGTTCGTCAAACTCAGCGCGGGTATCGAGTTGCCCGACAACACCAACTGGAATGGTAAAGAAGACATTATTGAACGGTGTGCCGAACGAGAACGGCAGCACCAAGCGATCGACGATCGTCCCCGTCAAATCGCGCAGCGTCGTGGGTCCAATAAGCGGTAAATACAAAAACGGACCTGGCTTAATGCCATAAAAGCCCATCGTATTGGCAAGGCTGTTCACGCGTCGAGGCAGCCGAAACGGGCGTCTTTTGGCGATATCAAACACACCCGCCACGCCAACCGTCGAATTGATCACAAAACGCCCGGCCGTTTCGGCAGCCTTACCGATCTTTAGCTGCAAAAAGTAATTCGCGAAGTTAACCGGTTCGCGGATATTGCCGATCAGGTTGCGCAATCCACTGCGTAACGGCGACGGCACACGTTCCTGATACGCCATAGCTGCAGGGCCGATAACGGCCTTATCAACCTCCTGCGTGATCGCGAATGATCGAGCATTCAGCCGGGCAAACGGATCCCCCCGTGTCCGGTCTCTGGCTTTGACGATAATCTCATTCGGGTCGCGGGACGGGCTTGCCGTTGACGGGGTCGGTGATGCGGGTTGGAGCGACGCATCGGGGCTGGGCTGTGGCGCATTCGCGCTCGGCGTGACCTCGCTCGTGGGCGTTTGAGCCGGGATATCTTGCGTGAGTACAACTGGGCCAAGCGGCGCTGGGGCCGGTGGTACCTGACTCGGCTGGCCGTCACTGGCAACCGGCGCAGCAATGATCTGTTTGGGAGAAACGGGCAGATCGCTGGTCTGGGCCAGCCCACTCGTAATCAAAATCGCCAGAGTCAGCAATGGACTGAGCCTTCGCCCTCTTCGCGGGCAATTTGCAAGGGCACGACGTAAAGCCGTGATGATCCTTGGTGCCTAACCATCCTCAAATCGATCACAAAAAACTCCTTTTGCACCAAGATTTGGTGCAGCGCTGCCGACCCCGGTCTCAACTCGCTGAATCGTACAACACAAATACCAGGATGGAATACGGGATTAGTTCGCTTTGGCTAGAGGGAGGAAATCTGACGACGCTGAAAATTTGAATGTTTTTCCTGGGCAGGATTGGGATTGAGGACATCCAAAAACCTCTAAAGCACTGCAAGAAAATCAAATCTCTTAGCCATCAGCGCGCTGCTGCCTAGCTGATCGATTGGCGATTCGGAACCCCTACCGAAACGACGCGTTACCCCCGGATAGGCAATGTCGGCTGATCGCCGACACCATGAAAGGCTATCCGGATGCTTTGGACAATCGTTCTAATCTTGCTCGTGCTTTGGGCGCTCGGGCTTGGCTTCCACGTTGCCGGCGGCTTGATCCACCTGCTGCTGGTGATCGCTGCTGTGGTCATTGTCGTGCGGCTGGTAAGCGGTCGCCGAGCTATCTAACTGGTCGTCCCTCGCTGATGGCCGCCGCGGCAGCAATGATCGGCATGAAGCTGCCCGCTGTCAGGCTTGCCCCGCCGACCAGCGCCCCATCGACATTGTCGGTCATGAGCAAATCGGCGGCATTATTGGGGGTGACCGATCCGCCATACAGAATGCGGACAGCCGATGCCCGCTGCCCAATATGTGTAGCAAGCGTTGCCCGAATGGTTGCATGCATGGCAGCAACATCGCCAACGCTGGCGACCCGGCCAGTGCCGATCGCCCAGACCGGCTCATAGGCAATCGATAGCCAGGCCCCATCGAAGGCTTCCGGCAGCGAGCCAATTAGCTGGGCGGTCACGACTGCCTCTGCCCTGCCCGCTTCGCGCTGGGCCAATGTTTCGCCGACGCACAAAATGATCGACAAACCTTGCTCATGCCCTCGCGCCGCCTTGGCGCGAACATCAGCGTCGGTTTCGCCTTGGTCAGCACGCCGTTCACTATGGCCGACAATCGCAAAGCACGCGCCCGCTTCACGGACCATTGCCGCCGATAGGCAGCCGGTATGCGGGCCAGAGGCTGCGCCGTGCACATCCTGCGCACCGACCATGAGACCCGGCGCCCTTGCCACTGCCGGTGCGATCAGCGTCGCTGGCACAGCAAGGGCGACATCGACCGTTGGTGTGCGCGCCGCAGCACTGGCAATCGCCTCAAGCTCCACCAGCGCGGCCAATGATCCATTCATCTTCCAGTTGCCAGCCACCAGCTTGCGTTGCATTTTCACCCCTTTTTTGGCTCTGCCGCCTGTCGATAGCGCGCTCCACCGCGCACACAAGCTTGAAGCCGCCAGCAACGCTGCGTAAAGCGATGCCAAATCACCCGCAGGATCGGTCTCCCCCAC
>JAIERC010000079.1 GCA_019747165.1 Sphingomonas sp.
TGTGTTCGGGCTTTGGCCAGCCCCCGGCTGGCCAAGATCGTGTCCGGGGGACACGATCTCGCTCGAACACTCCCCGTGCCGGGGAGGATTTGATGCGCCACTTCCTCAACCTCGCCGACGCTGGCCCCGACGCCATCGCCGCAATGCTGGCCGATGCACTTGATCGCAAAACCGCGCGCAAGGGCTGGCCAAAGGGCAAGCCAGACGCTGACGCGCCGCTCAGCGGGCGTGTGCTGGCGATGGTGTTTGAGAAGAACTCGACGCGCACCCGTGTGTCGTTCGACATGGCGATCCGCCAGCTCGGCGGCTCCAGCATCGTCATGGATGCCGGGCTGATGCAGCTGGGGCGCGGTGAGAGCATCGCCGATACCGCCCGCGTCCTGTCGGGCTATGTCGATGCGATCATGATCCGCACCGACGATCACGCCAAGGTCGAGGAGATGGCGCATTTTGCAAGCGTCCCCGTCATCAACGGGCTGACCGATCTGTCGCACCCCTGCCAGATCATGGCCGATCTGCTGACGGTCATCGACGCTGGCAAGGCGCTACCCGGCCTGAAGGTCGCCTGGCTGGGGGATGGCAACAACGTGCTCTATTCAATCGTCGAGGCGGCCGGGCTGATGCACTTTGAGGTCGTGGCGGCTTGCCCGCAGGGGTTCCAGCCTGACGAGTCGGTGCTCGCAAAGGGCAAGGGGCGCGCGCGCTGCGTCGCCTCGCCGCATGAGGCGGTGGAGGGCGCCGATGTCATTGTTACCGATACTTGGATTTCGATGGGCCAGGCGCATGCCGAAACCAAGCTTGATGCGATGATGCCCTATCAGGTCACAGAGGCGCTGATGGCATCGGCGAAGAACGACGCGGTCTTCCTCCATTGCCTGCCCGCGCATCGCGGTGAGGAAGTGACGGCGGAGGTCATTGATGGCCCGCAGTCGCTGATCTGGGCGGAGGCTGAAAACCGGCTGCATGCGCAGAAGTCGGTGCTGCGCTGGTGCTTCGGGCAAATTGGTTGATCTTGCCGGGGCTGCTCCCCATCTTTGTCGTGCCAGCGCAAGCGGGCATCCCCAATAACCCACCGCGCGCCTGCCGCATGAGACCCCAGCCCGCGCTGGGGTGACGGAGTTTACGATGACGATCGCCCCGGAGAGTGATTTGGACCGCGCCATCGGCTTTACCATTCCGACGCGTCACGCGCGCGGCCGGATGGTGCGGCTGGGGCCGGTGCTCGACACGATCCTTGAAGCGCATGCCTATCCACCAGCGATTGAGGCGCTGCTGGCGGAAGCGCTGACGCTGACGGCGCTGATTGGATCAACGCTGAAGGATGCCGGTGGCCAGCTCACCATGCAGACACAGACGCAGAACGGGGTGATTAACTTGCTCGTCTGCGATTATCGCGGTGGCGAATTGCGCGGCTATATCCAATATGATGCTGACAAGCTCGCCGATGCGCCCGCTGATCCCACGCTTTTTGCGTTGTTCGGCACCGGCTATCTGACGATCACCTTTGATCACGCGACGACCGGAGAGCGATACCAAGGGATTGTACCGCTGGACGGCGAGACATTGGCTGAGGCAGCGCAAAATTATTTTGTCCAATCCGAACAAATCCCCACGCTGATCCGGGTGGGCTTTGGGCGCGACGCCGCCGGGCATCATCTGGCTGGTGGCCTGTTCCTGCAGCATCTGCCCGAGGGCGAAGAGGGGCGTGATCGGATCCACACGCGGCTTGATCATCCGGAATGGGAGCATGTTGCGGTGCTGGGCAGCACGATGAGCGGTGATGAGCTGATCGATCCGGCGCTCACGCTGGAAACATTGGTCTGGCGTCTGTTTAACGAGGAAGAGGAAGTCCGCATCCTGGCCGAATTGTCGTTGGCCAAGGGGTGCCGCTGCACGCGAGACTATATTGCACAGGTGATCGCGAAATTCCCCATCGAAGAGCGGCGCGAAATGGCCGATGACGATGGCGTGATTACCGTCGATTGCGCCTTTTGTTCGCGCACCTTCCCGCTGCCGTTGGACGCGATCGTTTCGTAACCATCCTTGCATCCTTGCTGAACTGTCAGCAAATATCTCCGCGGGGCCTGAATCGAATCGGGCATGAACGATTCGATTGGGTTGGAGGGTTAGTCGATGCGATCTGGTCTTTGGGCTCTCCCGGCGCTGCTGGGCATGGTCTTGTGCGCGAGTATGACGGTCGCGGCAGCGCCGGCGGCGGCGCCAACGGTCGCGGTTCTTGCGCAAATCGAACCCGGCCAATGGCAATTACGGGAAATCGAATCCACGGCACCGCCGCGACTGATCTGCATTACTGATCCCGGCAATCTCGTCCAGTTCGACCATCCGGGTGGGCAATGTTCACAATTCGTGGTCGAGGATCTGCCGCGCGTCGCGACGATTAATTATAGCTGCACTGGCGCAGGCCATGGTCGAACGACGATCCGGATCGAATCAAAGAACGGATTTCACCTTGATATCCAGGGGATAGCGGGTGGAGCGCCCTTCGATACGAGCTTTGAAGCGCGGCGGATTGGGGTGTGCACGACCGCGCGCCGTTAAGCTGGCGTTTAGCTCGGCATGCTATCACAGATTGTGCTGGTGACAGCACGCTTAGCCCCCTAGGCAAAAAATCCCCTTGGGCCGCCGTGTTTGGCGGCCCTTCTTTTGGGGCTATCGGCATTGAGCGTCGGCGGCTTACGCCTTGCAGCACCGGCCGATTGTGACTAGCGACCCGCCGATCATGACTTCATTAAACAAATTTGC
>JAIERC010000189.1 GCA_019747165.1 Sphingomonas sp.
TCGAGAACATCGCCGCTGATCTCGTCGATGTCCCTCACTTCTTCTCCGCGCCTCCGCGCCTCCGCGTGAACCCAAAGTTATAACGCCTTCGCCAGCGCCTCGATATCGGCCATCGTCACCACCCCAATCGCCTCGGCGTCTTCAACGGTGCGCTTCACCATTGGGGCGAGCACTTTTGCGCCAAATTCCACAAAGCTATCGACCCCGGCCGCATGCATCGCGAGCATCGTTTCGCGCCAGCGCACTACGCCGGTCACTTGATCGACTAGCCGGGCACGGATCTCGTCAGGCACCGTGATCGGGGCGGCCAACACATTGGCGAACACCGCAACCAAGGGCGTGTCGATCCGCGCGGCCTTCAGCGCATGCAGCATTAAATCAGCGGCCGGTTGCATCAAACTGCAGTGAAAGGGCGCCGACACGCTCAGCATCATGCCGCGCTTGGCCCCCATATCCTTGGCCATCGCCACTGCCCGCTCGATCGCGCCGATATGGCCGGAAAGAACGACTTGGCCGACGGCGTTATCATTGGCGACAGCGCACACTTCACCTTGCGCCGATGCATCGGCGATCGCCTGGGCCTGTTCCAGCGTCGCCCCCAACAGCGCCGCCATGCCACCAACACCAACCGGCACTGCATTTTGCATTGCCCGGCCGCGAGTCTTGAGCAACCGCGCCGTCAGCGACAGACTCATCGCGTCCGCCGCGCATAAGGCGGTATATTCGCCCAGCGAATGGCCCGCCACGAACTGGGCTTTTTCGGAAATGCGGATGCCGCCTTCGCGCTCCAGCACCCGTAACGTCGCAATCGCATTCGCCATAATCGCTGGCTGCGCGTTTTCTGTCAGCGTCAGCTCGTCTTCCGGGCCGTCGGTCATCAGCTTGAAAAGGTTCTGGCCGATCGCCTCGTCGACTTCCTGGAAGACTTCGCGGGCGATTGGGCTGGCATCAGCGAGCGCCCGGCCCATGCCGACCGCCTGGCTTCCTTGCCCGGGAAAGAGAAAAGCGCGGATGGTCGTGCTCCTAATTGCCGCTCGAAGCGGCCCCGTTAGGAGCGTCGCGTCAGACTGGCAAGCATTGCCGCGTCAGCGCGGCGTGCGAACCAGGAGCATCGTTTGATTTGGCGCGAACATCCGCCGCTGCAACGGCACCGGCACAAGCGCGCGGGCACCCGCCAAATCAATCAGGCGCCCAAGCGGCGTTGGCGGGGACGGATAGCGCGCCAGCACGACGCCCGGTGGCGCGATCGATTGCGGGGCAACGACCAGCCCGCCTGGCAATGCCGGCACTGGGCGAAGATTTGCCCTGCCCTCAAAGCGCATCGGCAGGGCTGCCCGGCGCACCATGACGGGATCACCGCTGACCATCTCTGCCGGATGGGCTTTGCTGGCGGCGAGCAGCGACTCCATTTCCCAACGCGGATGGGCATTGCCGACGCTCAGCATCAACAGGTTGATTGCGATCATGCCCCCCAGCACGGGCCATCGCCACCGCCCGCCCGACCGCCCCATCCACAGCGCAATTAGGATTATCGCTAAAATCGCGGGCAACATGAAATAGCGTGGATTGAGCACCAGCTTTTCGGTCAACACTGCGACCAACAGAAAATCCGCCACCGCCATCGCTGCCAGCACAATCATCGGCCCGGCGCGTCCCGCCGGCAGCAGATTTTGTCGCTTGATCAGCACCGCCAGGCTCGCAACCCAGAATAGCAGGCCGAAATCATCATTGACGAACAAGACCAGCACCGGATCAATAGCCGGGTGCAGCAGGAAATTGCCCTCATGATTGGCGGCACGATCGATATGGGAATCATGATGAAAGGCGATGTCATATCGGCGCAGAGGGTCGCCGGTCAGCAGCCATTGGAACAGCGCCTCCCCGCCCAATATCAGCGCCAACCCCAGGCTAGCGGCGATCAATGTGCCGCGCGATACGGGTCGACCGATCAGAAACAGCGGCCCCATCGCGACCAGCGAGAGCAATGATGTTTCCCGACAGATGATCGCAGTGCCAAACAGGACGCCAGCGGCCAGCCCGCGCAGCAACGCCGCCCGCCCCACGCCACCTTCGCCGAGCAGCCACGCTCCCCCCAGCAACAACATCGTTTCAAGCAGGTCGACGCCCACCGTCGTCGCGTTGCTGACCACCACCGGCAGAGTCGCTGCGAGCATCGCCGCGATCCAGCCAGTGCGCGCACCCCCGACCCGTGCGGCAAATAGGCCAACCATCGCGATCAGCGCAGCATACCAGAGCAACGCCGTCGCCGCGAAGGCGGCAAAATCCCGCCCGAACAGCATCAGCATCCCGGCAAAGCTCCACAGCAGCGGGAACCGCGTCGCCCAGTGGTTGTCACCCGCAAAGGGAGGATCGGTCAGCCAATGTTCGGCACCGACAAAATACAGCGAATCATCAGACGCGATGAACCCGGTCCAGCCGATCGTCAGCGCAGCCAGCATTACCAGCGCCAGCAGCACGCTCGCCCCGGCATGGTCCTGCCGCCGCCATGATTGCCCCTGATCCACACGATGACGGTAGCGATCAAAGGTGGAGTGTTGCTTAATATCCGCATGATAGCCGCACGCCGGGCAAAACTGCTGACGTCATGCAGTCAATTGCTCGCCAATCGGAATCGGTGCTGTTATGCTCGCGCTGCAACGAGAGGAAATCGGCCATGTTCCGGATGGGCTTGCGTGCGACGTTACTGCTTTTCGCCTTATCGCTCCAGCCAGGCACGGCGGTTGCGCAGCAGCAGCCCTATAAATCCGCACCGGGCC
>JAIERC010000365.1 GCA_019747165.1 Sphingomonas sp.
GCGATTTCAACAAGCTGCGCGACAATAGCGACTATCGCGCCGCGCTGAGTGCTGCGGTCGAACGCGTCAACAAGGACCTGTCGGTGATCGAACGCATCCGCCGCTTCACCATTGCCGATGAGCCCTTCACGATCGAAAATGAGCAGCTGACGCCCTCGCTGAAAATCAGGCGGCATGTGCTGAAACAGGTCTATGGCGATCGGATCGACGCGCTATATCGCGCCTGATCGTGCCATCTCAGGCCTTGCAGGTATCGTTTCGTCCAACGGTGTAACCTCATGCGCGCGATGGGCGTACGCAGGGGACCATCGTCACCCGGAGAAACAATCTATGCGCCCCGTCCTTTCGCTCGCCCTGTCGCTAGCCCTTGCTGCCCCGCTGGCCGCCGTCGCGACCACTGCGGCCACCGCTGCCCAGCCTGTCGACGTCGGTAACAAGGTTCCTGCCGGCTTCACCGCGCTCGACATCACCGGCAAGTCGCGCGACTTTGCGTCGATCACTGGTAAGAAGGGCGTGGTTCTGGTCTTCTTCCGCTCAGCCGCCTGGTGCCCCTATTGCCAGAAGCAGCTGAAGGAAATTCGCGATCTGACGCCTGAACTCGCCAAGCGCGGCTATACGCTCGCCGCGATCAGCTATGATTCGACTGACGCGCTGAACAAGTTCAACACCAAGGTGCCGGTCAACTACACGCTGCTGTCGGATGTCGGCTCCAAGCAGATCGATGCGTTCGGCCTGCGCGATCCGGCCTATCCCAAAGACAATTTTGCCTATGGCGTCCCGACCGCCACGGTATTGGTCATCGGCAAGAATGGCGTGATCAAGAAAAAGCTGTCGACCACCGACTATAAGATCCGCCCGAGCAACGAGACCATCCTGGCCAGCGTCGACGCGGGCTGACGCCAAACACCCCTCCCCCATGCGGGGAGGGGGTTACCCCATTCTCATGCGATGAAGTGCCGCGTGTCAGTCGGATGTCCTATTTCCCCGCCACCACGCTCGCCGCCTTGGGCGTTACCGCCAGCAAAAAGGCACCATCGGGCTTCAGATATCGCTGGGCCACTTGCTGCAGGATTTCGGGCGTAGCCTTGCCGATATCGACCGCAAGCGAATTGACCGCCGCAATCCGGCGCGGATCATAGCTCGCCCCGGCAAGCTGGGTGAGCCAGAAGGTATTCCCGGTCGATGCGCGCGCGATGTATTGCGCATAGGGCAGCAGCGTGCGTTTCAACTCGTCGCGCTCGATCGGTTTGGCAACCAGATCAGCCGCGATTTCCTTGGCCAGCGTGAAGAAGAAATCCACCTTGTCCGGCGGTACCTGGCCGATCGCGATCAGCCGACCGCCGCTGGGCAGACCAACGGGCCAATCGCTCTGCACGCTTGGCGAATAGCTCGCCCCAGCCTCTGATCGCAGCCGATCAAACAACCGATCGCTGAAAATCTGCGCCAACAGATCGAGCCGCCGGCTATCCGAAATGCCGTCAATGCCGCCCCCTGTTGGCCAGGCGACCACCGCCACCGCCTGGTTGGCGGGGCCTTCATGGCTGAGCATGACGGGCTTACCGGTGATGGCCGGGAAGCGAACCGGCGGGATCGGCCGGGTGTCCTTACGGCGGGGGGCGACGGCGCCAAGGCTTCTGGCCACCGCCGTGATCGCATCGTCCGCCTTGAAATCGCCGAACACTTGGACCTCGACCGGCCCGGAGTTAAGGATCGGGGCCCATAGCGCCCGGAAACCGGCCGGCGTCGTTGCCCGCACCTGATCCGGCGTCGCAGTCGTCCAGCGCGGATCGCCGGCATGCAGCAGCCCTTCCAGATCGCGCGACAGGATGCCGCCGGGGGACACAGCATTGGCGTCATAAGCCGCCAGCGTTACCGCCTTCGTCCGCGCCAACGGATTCGGGTCCCAACGCGGAAAGGCGAGCTTGGCCGCAATCAACTGAAGCTGATCGGCCATATCCTCTGGCGATGTCACGGCAGAAAGCACGAAGGCATCGTCGTCGATATCAAAGCTCAACCCAATCCGCCGCCCAACCGTCAATTGATCGAGCTCTTCCTGGCCAAGCTTGCCGATCCCGCCGGCGATCAACGTCAGCGGTGCCGCCCAGGCGGCGGTCGAGCGATCGGTCGGCAGCGCATTGAGTCCGCCACCAAAGCGGACACGCACATAGACACGATTGGATTCGCCGCTGTTGGGATAGATCATCAGCCGCACGCCATTCGCAAAATCGATCCGCTCGATATCGCTGGGGCCGGAGATCTCGCGAATCGGCGTGCGTTTCACGATCTTGCCCGGCGCGCCGAGCTTGGGCAGCTGCGCAAAGCTGATCTTGCGCACGGCGTTGCGGGCATTGGCCAAACCGGAAACATCCGCCTTCAGTGCTGTTTCCAGCCGGGCTGAAGCGGTCATATCAGCGGTACGACTATTGACGACCGCATGGGTTGCATCCCCCACAAACACGCGGCGGGTCGATTCAAGCAGTGCCTCGGGCGTGAAAAAGCCTTTGGTGCGCGCGCCAAGGAAAATATCATAGGAAACCTGCGCACTGGCGATGGTTTCCCGAATATCGATCGCTTCGCCCATATTGTCGGCCTGTTGCGCGCCCTGCTCGGCCCGCGCGGTATCGACTTGGGCCTTCATCGCTGCATCGAATTCGGTGACCTCGCGGTCGATCTCGGCCTGCGCAGGCGGGGCCTGCTGGGCATCGGCGATCGCCGCACGAACATCGCGCAGCGCGGCCTCCCAATCATCCCCGATCGGCAGCACGCTGACAAAAGTGCCATTGGCCGATCGCGATACAT
>JAIERC010000344.1 GCA_019747165.1 Sphingomonas sp.
AGGGCACGCCCGAGATTGAGGATGTTTCGGTCTTCCCGATGGCGATGCCGATGATCGCCGGGCCGGGATCGATCGCGTCGATCATGTTGCTGATGTCAAAGGGCCACGGGGTTGAGCGCACCCTGGTGATCCTGGCCGCGCTGGCGGTTATCCTGGCGCTGACGCTATTGGCACTGGTCGCGGCCGGACCGATCATGCGCGTGCTTGGCGACAAGATCGAAGCCGTGATCACCCGGTTGCTCGGCGTGCTGCTGGCCGCACTGGCTGCGCAATTCGTCATCGACGGGCTGCGCGCGAGCTTTTTCTAGGGCCGGGTGACGTAGCCGCCTTCCCGCTAGGGCGTGATGGCGTCAGGCCTATTGAACTTCACACCCGTTCGGGCTGAGCGAAGTCGAAGCCCACGCGTAACGCATGCCCTTCGACTTCGCTCACGGCGAACGGGGTATGGGTTGATCCAATCCGACCTCTTCACACTCTAGTGAATCCGCCAGAGCTTGAGCGGCGATCGTTTCGGCAGCGGCAGGGGTTCCAGCCAGGCCGGCGTCTCGCCACGCACCAGCCGGGCGTAAAAACCATTTTTCGCGCGCACCGTATAGACCGTCGATTCGGCCATGTTCGGGCAGGTCAGCAATAAGGTCGCGCCGTGGCGGCGGGCGATCGCGTGGAATTCATCCGCGCTGCGTTTGAAGGCATGCTGTACATCAAGGATCGCTGCGCCATTGCGGTGATAGGGGCCCGCCACCGCTGAATGATGCGTCAACGTGATCAACCGCGGCCCCAGATCGATAAAGGTGAAGATGGTTTGCGGCGGCAACCGGTTCAATACGCCGAGGCTGGGAATGGTGGGGCACGAGGCCCCGGCGCGATTGACCGCCTTGGTATTGGTGCTTGGCTTGTCGGGCACGGCAAAGCGGATGACCAGACCGATAAAGGCCCCGGAAACCAGCAGGAAGGCGGCAACCGTGCCGAACACCCGGACCAGCACGGATCGATGCGCCAGGCACCAGGGCAGCAGCACCCAGCCGAGCGCCACTGCGCCAGGCACCGCCAGCAACTGCGCAGCGGCACCGGCCCGGACCTGCCAGAGCAGCAGCCCGCCCGCCAGCAAGGTGAACAGCAGCACCGCTGCCCAGGCGGCAAAGCGGTCGCTACGCCGCGCGCGCCAGGTCGCGATCAGCGCGCCGATCACGCCGATAATCGGCAAGGCAGCGACGGTCAGCGCACCGCGCCACGGGTGCGCATAAATCGGCTTGGCCTCACGGACATTGTTGAGCCAGTTGGCGGCGAGTTCGGGCGATACCTGTTCGGGACGCCCCAAGCATTGCGGAAAAGCCAGGGCAAAAGCGAGGATGATCGCCGCGCCTGCCGCTACTGCCAGCCCAAAACGAAGCGGGCGGCCGGCCGGATTGACCCGAGCGAGGATCAACAGCAGCGCGCCCGCCTCAATCATCACGCTCAGCCACACTGGGGTCAGCGCGTCACAGCGCAGCGCGGCATTGGCGGTGGAGGCAAACAACACATAGCCAATCGCGCTACCCCCGGCGAGCGCCAGGCCGTAAACGGTCAGCCGCTCGGCCTCGGCACGGTCCCAAATCCAGCGCAGCCCCAGGATCGCACCCGCCCCGGCGGCATAGGGCAGCATCTCAAGCCCGATGGTGAGCGACACCGCGCTCGCCAGGCCGACGGTGATGCCGCCGCGGCGCTGGCGCGGATCGGCCAGGCCAGCGACGGTCAGGCTGAGGCAGGCGAGCTGCCAGCCATGATGATCAATGCGTTCAGGCATGAACATCAGCATCGTCGCTGTACACATCAGCAGGAAAATTAGCGCCAGCGGCCAGGCGAACGGGCTCACCAGACGGCGTACAGTGAAGGCCAACCCCGCCATTGCCACCGATAGCGGCAGTAACGGCGCGATCCCACAGGCCAGCCGCTCGGCCAGCGCTGTCCCAACAAAGGGCCGGAACGCCAGGATCAGCCCAGCGATCGGCAGATCGACGATCCGGCTCCAGTGCATGTCGAACCCCATCGGCGGATTCAGCCGATATTGGCGCAGATCATACCAGCCCTGGCCATTGAGCAGCGCGCGCACCTGCATCAGCCGCATATTGTCATCGGTATCGCCCAGCGACAGCCAATGGATCGCTGGCCAGCGTTGCCAGACAAACCAGGCCGCGATCACAACCCAGGCGATCAGCGTCAGGCTAAGCCAGTTGCGGTCCAGTTGCTGGGTGAGCGACGCATCGCTGTGCTGCTTGTCGTTCAAAGATGCTTCCCTCGCCTCTCTTCGCGCTCTAGTGCGGCCCCCATAAAGGGCAAGCGGCACGTGAACACGATCAATCAGGGACAACAGCCACACCGGGCAAGCGATATGCTCGGCCAACTCGTGCGCTTCGCCATTACCGGCGGATTCGTGACGTTCCTGTACGCGATCGTTTACTGGCCGCTCGCCACTTATGTCATCCATCCGATGGCGGCGTTCGTGGCGGGGTATCTGGTTGCGCTGACAACGGGCTATGTCCTGCACAGCCGCTGGAGTTTTCGCGGGCATGGCAGCCGCGACGATATCCGCCGCACGACTGGCCGGTTTTTTGCCGTGTCGTTGGTCAGCTTTGCGCTGAACGGCCTGTTCACCTGGGTGCTCACCGGACCGCTGTTGCACGGCGCGACCTGGTGGCCGCTGATCCCGATCTTCTTCTTCACGCCGCTGGTCACCTTCGCCCTCAACCGATTGTGGGTGTTTGCGTAATGGGACGTCGCTGATGGACCGCATCGTTTATGACCGGATGGCCGCGCATGATTCCACC
>JAIERC010000476.1 GCA_019747165.1 Sphingomonas sp.
GGGTGCGATCGCCAATCCACAGCATGTGCGCCGACGTGTCATACCAGTCGCCGGTCAGCGAATCCTGCCGCGTCATCGCCTGCTCATATTGCAGCAGCAGGGCTTCATGGCTGGTATAGAATTGCGTGCCCTTCAGTTGCGGCACCGTTTCCGGGTTGATTCCGCACGCCTCCATGAATTCCAGCGCTTCGCCGATCCGGTCAGCGACATCGGCGAATTTCTTCGCCCAGGGGCTGCGGCCCATGAAATCATGCGTCCAGCGATGCACCTGATGCAGGTTCGCATAGCCACCACTGGCAAAGGCGCGCAGCAGGTTGAGCGTCGCCGCCGATTGCAGATAGCCCTGCACCATCCGCTTCGGGTCGGGCGCGCGCCCTTCGGGGGTGAAGGCGATGTCGTTGACATTGTCGCCGCGGTAGCTGGGCAATTCGATGCCATCGACGGTTTCGGTATCGGCCGAACGCGGCTTGGCGAACTGGCCCGCCATCCGCCCGAGCTTTACCGTTGGCAGCTTCGACGCGAAGGTGAGCACCACCGCCATTTGCAGCAGCACGCGGAAGGTGTCGCGGATGTTGTTCGGGTGGAACTCAGCGAAGCTCTCCGCGGTCAACGCGTCGGGATCGGGATAGAGCGGCAACTGGCGCGCTTCATGCGCGGTCCAGCTATCGGGGGCCCAGTTGGTGGCCATTGGTTTGCGTCCAGTCGTCTTGAAATTTGGTCAAATTCCATGCGCGTAAATGGCTGCGCGCGCAATCAGGGATTAACGATCAGCCTGATCGGTTCTGGCGCATAGCCTAATAGCCCGCGTCGAGATCGACCTGATTCTCCAGCGGTTCACCAGCCATGAATGCCTTTAAGTTCCGCAGGAACAGCGCCGTGGCGCGCTGGAACATCTTGGTCTGGCTGCGGCCTGACAGGTGCATGGTGTGGATGGCGTTGGGCGCGGACCAGAGCGGGTGCTCAGGCGGCAGCGGCTCGGGGGTCACCACGTCGAGAAACGCACCGGCGATGCGGCGCTTGGTCAGCGCCTCGATCAACGCGTCCTGATCAACCATGTCGCCGCGCGCGATATTGATCAGCCATGCGCTGTTTTTCATCGCGGTCAGCTCGTTCGCGCCGATCAGCGCCTTGGTCTGGTCGGTTGAGGGGGCGGCCAGAATGACCCAGTCGAAATCGCCTATCCTGCTCGCCCATTGATCAGGCGTCAGCGTGCCGTCGCGGCCCGATCGGGTAACGCCGGTCACTGCCACGCCGAAAGCCGCCAGCCGATCGCCAATCAGCTTGCCGATCGCGCCATAGCCGATGATCAGCGCGGTCGTATCGAGCAGCTCGATCTGGCCGGGGGCAGTGATCGTCCATTCGTGCCGATCGGCAATCCGCACTACCTCGTCAAAGCGCTTCGCGGCGGCCAGCACCCCCATCACCGCATATTCGGCGACGGCGATGGCGTTGATGCCAACGCCGTTGGTCAGCACCGTCCCGCGTTGCTTGAGCAAGGCGAGCGGAAAGGCATCCAGGCCCGCATAAATCGTGCTGACCCATTTGAGCGTGCTGCCCGCTGCAACGGCTTCAGCCGTCCATGCCGGGCGCTGCATATCGACCCAGGCGATATCGGCATCGGCGACCATCGCGGTCGCCTCTTCGTGATTGGCGAACCACGCGACGTTGAGCCCGGCGGGCAATTGCGGCTCAATCAGCGGGCGAGCGAGGGCGGGGAGGACGGCTTTCATGCGGCGTTTAGCTCCAGCGCTGCGGTATAGGGGGTCATGTCCCAACTCGGCCAGCGTTGCTGCGTGCGGGCGAGCGTGGTCGGCGTCCAGAAGGGGTCGCCGGGCAGGGGAATGCCGAGGCAGGCGAGTTGCTCGGGCGTCGCCGCCTCGATCAGCCGCCGCCAGGGGCGCAGGAAGTGGAACGGCCAGGCGGCCCAGCCGATCATATCATTGCCTGCCGCCTTATAGCTCGCGGTGATCGTGTAGCGGTGCCCGCCCGGTCGGGTCAGGTTGGTGCCGCGATGATAAACGTCGATGCCGTACGCAAAGATCGATCCGGCGGGGGCGGCACCCGATCGTTCATGGGCCTTCAGCGCATGCTGGGCAGGGTGGCCAAAGCCGGTCGCCTCGGTCTGGTCGAACGAGATCGTGCTGCGGTTCAGCCCTTTGCCGTCAAACGCTTCTTCGGGCAGCACGGTGCGCAAGGGGCCAACCACGTCCGTAGCGGCAGGATTGGGCACATAATGGATCGCGCCCAGATCATCGCTGACATCGGTCACATAGATCATGAAGTTGATGGTCTTTTGGTCGGCATCATCGCCTGGGACCGTCAGCGTGTGGTTCTTGAAATCGCAGTGAAAGGGCTGATCATAATCGGCGTCGCCGGTATATTTCGCCCAGGCATCGCATTGGTAGAGCCGCACATCTTCCACGCCCAGCGCAGCGCGGGCAAAGGCGATCAGCCGGGGATTCAGCCCGATCAGGTTGATCGCCGCACTGGCAGCGAAGGGCAGTTGCTCCTGATTGCGAAACTGTGCGGGATCAAACACCCCGATGCCGCCGCCTGGCTTGCGATCGATCGCTTCTTTCGCCGTGGCGCGCCCGGCGAAAATGGTGTCGCAATCGGCGCGGACCGGGGTGATCTCTGCGGGGCTGAAGAAGCGATCGAGAACGACGGCACCGTCACGGTGCCATGTCGCCAGATCACTGGCATGTTCGTGCTCCACTGCGCCTGTTGACATTAATCCGCTCCCCTTCTTTCTTTGGCAAAGGCTAGCCGTTCCGGCGCGGCGATCCTAGACGTCGATTTTCCAGTCCCAACCGAGCGG
>JAIERC010000017.1 GCA_019747165.1 Sphingomonas sp.
CACCCTCTCCGGTGCCGATTTTTTCGAGCCGCGGGTATCGCAAACCGCCATGATAGTCGATTGGCGTTTCACTGATCCGCTCGCCATTTTTGGTCAGCAGGACAATCGGCACCTCACTTGTTTTGGCGGCGGTGATCGCTTCCTTCAGTTTTTCGGGCGAATAAGTCAGGCCGTTCACGGCAGTGATCGAATCGCCAACGCTTAGCCCCGCCTTGAAGGCCATGCTGTCCCAGATAACGCTGGTGATCTGCCCGTCCTTGCCAATCACCAGACCCAGCGAATAGCTCAGATCGGTGTTCTTGCGATCCTTTTCATTGGCCTTGAAATAGGCGGTCGGGGTTTCAGTATAGATTAGCTTATAGCCATTGGCGGTAAATCCCGCTGTGGGTGCCGGTGCGCCGGTCTCGGTGGTTCGGCGGGTGAGGAACCCCTTCCAGTCATAGGGGGAAATGGCGTTCAGCGTGGCGACGACATCGTCGAGCGTGTAGGTTACTTCGCCCCAATCGCCGTCATTAATGCCGAAAAAGGCGCGCGCGAAATCGTCGATCGATTTCTTACCACGCGTCTGCTGGCGCAGCATCGAATCGACCTCCATCCAGATCAGCAGCCCTTCATTGTAATAATCTTCGGCGCGTTGCCAGCTGGTCCAGCCCTTGGGGCGGCGCGCTGCGATGGTCGGATCGTTGGTTGTATCGACCAGCGCCCGCCATTGCCGCGCCGGTGCGGTATCGAGCCCCGCCAGGATCAGCGCATAGCCATCAAGCGTATCCTGCTTGCTGACCAAACCAGAACGGGCCTGCAACACATAGCCCCAAAATTGGGTCTGCCCTTCATAGACCCACAACAAACTCCCCCGCATCGGCATGCGGAAATCTGGCGTCCACAAATCAGCGCCGCGACGGAATTTGCCGTTCCAGCTATGGGCATATTCATGCGGGAGCAGATCGCGTGAGGGGGTGCTGGTTTCCCATTCCGTAAAATAGCCGGGCTTCACGCCATCTTCCGACGACCGATGATGTTCTAGGCCGATTCCGCCGAGTTCATCCGAGATGGTGAACAGGAAATGATAATTGTCATAATGCTGTGCACCAAACACCTTCACCGCCTGATCGACAAGATTGCGGTGCACCTGGACCTGCGCTTCGCTGGCCACGAGTTGCGCGGGCGAATCGGCAAAGGCATCAAGGGTGACGCGCGGCGAGAGATCGAATTTCCTGTAATAACGCCCGGCGACAACGGGTGAATCGACCAGCACTTCATAATTGGTCTTTTCATAGCGATAGACCGACCCCGCGACCGTCGCGTTTAGGGCCGAAGCTGCGGTCCAGCCCGCCGGATAGGTCACGCTCGCTTCAACCGGGATCTGGCGGGTGAAATAGCCCGCCGGATAGAGCGACATGGAATTCCATTGCAGGCTCATCAGGTTGGGCGTCATCACCACGCGGCCTTGAGTGCCAGCAGTGGCCGATAGAAATTGCAGATCAACATCGAGCCCGTCTGCTCCGGCTGGCACATCGACATGAAAGGCGAAGACATCGACCGGATCGCGGGTCCAGGTGACTGGCTTGCCGCCTGCGCTGATTTTCAGCCCGGCTAGCTTTTCAAGTTGACCTGATGGCCGGTGATTGCCCGGCAGCCACTGCGGAAACAGCAGCACCATCGGGCCGGTCTTGGCGACCGGAATGCGTTGCTTGACGCGGAAAATCCCTTGCTTGGTATCGGTCGCGTCGATCGCGAGTGTGATCGTGCCGGGATAGGGAATGTCGCGCGCCGCTGGAATCGTATCGACAATTGGCACCGGTTGCGGCTTTGAATTTTCGGCAAGCGCCGCGCTGGAGGCAAGCAACATCGCGGTCAAAGAAAGCAAGCGGGTCATCTGGGAAACCTTGGTGCAGCTGGAAATGACAAACATGTCATCGTTAAAGCAGCGCCCGCTGCCAGCGTCCACCCCTTCACCCGGCGCCCAGCACGTTGATCGAAAAGGCGAGCACGCCGATGTTGAAGATAAAGGCCGCCAGGCAATGTGCCGTGACATGGCCGCGCATCGACGTCTGGGTGATTTCGACGTCGGATGTCTGGAAGGTCATGCCAAGCGTGAAGCTGAAATAGGCGAAGTCCCAGTAATTGGGTTCGGCACAATCCGGGAAGCGGAGCCCACCCTTATCCTTGCCCTTGTCGTCGCCGGTATAAAAAAGATTGGCGTAATGCAGCGCCCAAATTGTGTTGGAGAACAGCCAGGACAGCACCAGCGTGACCACCACCAAAGCGATCGTTGTCGGGCTTTTCATTGATGGCATTTCGCTGGCAACCGATGCCAGAATGACGAGCATCACGACCAGGCTGATTGCCAGCAATACGGCGCGATTGGCATCATTGTTTCGGGCGTGGGCGCGCATCTCGCTGGCCTTATTGTCGAGCAGCGGCAAGACCACAGCCAGGAACAAGCCGGCAGCGATATCAAACGCCGTCATCATGCCCAGCGCCGCCCCCAGCATCGGGACCAGGACCGCCAACCCGATCGCCAGCGCTGCGCAGAATAGCAGGAACCGGGGCGGCGCAATGCGCTGGCGGTGGGCGGCGTCGGGCTGATCAGTCATCGCTTGGTGCTAGCCCAAGCGCGACACCGGATACATCCCCCGGATTGATGCCTGGATTGATGCCCGGATTGATGACAGACTGGCGCCGAGATACAGTATTTGGGCCAGGGTTGATCATTTGTTGCGTCGAATGCCGATTGTGGTTTGGTTGAATTACCAATTTCGTTGCGCAGCCGCTGGCATTTGGCGTTCTGCTCGCTTAGACACCGCCGATTAATGGCCAAGACAG
>JAIERC010000342.1 GCA_019747165.1 Sphingomonas sp.
CATCGATCGGCAAATTCTCGAATTGCTACAAGACGATGGCCGTATGACCAATGTTGAACTGGCCGAACGAGTCGGGCTGACCGCGCCGCCATGCCTGCGCCGCGTCCGCGCGCTAGAGGAACAAGGCGCGATCAAGGGCTATCACGCCAGCCTAGACGCGGCCACGCTCGGCTATCCCATCACCGTTTTTGCCCTGGTCAGCCTGCGTAGCCAGGCCGAGCAAGACCTTACAGCGTTCGAGGAATATATCGAGGCAATCCCCGAAATTCGCGAATGCCATATGCTGAACGGCGAGATCGATTTCATCCTGAAGATCGTCGCGACTGATCTGAAGGCGTTCCAGGATATTCTAACGACGCACCTCACCCCTGCCCCCAATGTCGCCAGCGTTAAGACATCGCTGACAATCCGCACGGCCAAGGCGCTGCCCGGCATCCCGGTGATCCCAGACGCATAGGCCGAATGCAAAAAGGGGGCGGCATTGCGGCCACCCCCCAATTGATATTGCCGGTATCGGCGTCGGTCAGGACGTGGCGGGTGCACCGCCAAGATCGAGCCATGCCAGCCAGAATGCGGCAATCTGATCACGCGGTTTGGCCTTAACCAGCGCAAACGCCGCGCGGGCATTCGCGGTATCGCGCATCAGCGCATAGGCGATCCCCAACCGGGTGTTGACTTCATCCGGCTTGCTTACACCCTTGCCGAGCCCAACCTTGTATAGCTCCACTGCCTTGGCATAATTGCCCTCGCCCAGATAAGCGTCGGCAACCGCAACGGAGGCGATCCCCGTTGCCGATGCGCGGGCGCGCGCCTCACGCGGGGCAACCGGGCCATCAAGCTTGATCGCGCTGGTCGCCGCTGCATACAGGGCCTTATCGTCTTCACGGGTCAGCGCCATCTTGCCCGACTTTGTGCCTTCGTCGAGTACCGCCTTGGCTTCCACCGGAAGACCACTGGTATTCAGATACAGCGCATATTGGCCATAATCGGCAAGGTCAGCGAGTGCATTATTGGCGCGTAGCAGGCGAAACAGATCGATCTTCTGCTGTTTGTCGAGCAGGTCGCTGCGCTTGCCGGAAAAACCGTAATAAATGACCAATGTCCGCCAATTCTTGGCGCTTGGATATTGCTTCAGCTTGTTTTGCGACCAGCGGATGAAATCATCGAATTTGTCCGCCTGGGCCAGGCGCGGGATGATGTAATCATACCAGGTCTCAGGAGGCTTGCGGCCAGCGGCGATCTCGGCATCGATCGCCTGCTGCATGTCGGCAGCGCCGCCCATCACATCGCCACCTTCGATCCGCGCCTTGACGAGCGTTAGCTGCAGATCAGGATTGGTTTCGCCCATATCGCGAGCCTGCTTCAGTAGGGTCGCCGCTGCGGCATAATTTTTTTGATCAAATTGGATCAGGCCGAGCCGGAACGTGAAGCGCGCACGATCCGCAGCGGCGGTCTTGGGATTGGCGATCAACGCCTCAAGCGGCTTGATGAGCGCAATTTCACCACGGCGATAGGCAGCGGAGTCGCCATTGGCGGCGGCTTGCGCTTTATCGCTTTCCAGCTGGAGCCGGAAAATTTGGGCAAAATACACTTCATCCTCGGATTTGGCGACCGCTTCGACGGCAACCACGGCAGGTTCAGCGGTGGCGAGATCCTTCGCCTTCAGCGCGGTTTGCGCTTCAAGTGCTGGCTTGCGGAATTCTGCGCTGAGCACGGGGCCCTTGGGTGCCTCTTCCTTCTTCTTCGCGTCTGCGGGGGCGATGGCGACAATCGAGCTTGCGCCGATCATCAACGCTGCAGCAAATCCTGCCTTTGAAAACGTGTTCATATAAAACTCTCCTCGAGCCGTGTTCAGCCTGCGATGGGGCGTGCCATACCGATGGTCCCGGTCCCGCACAAGCAAACCCAATGGCTTTCCTGCTGCCAAGCGACTGAATGATGATTGAACACGTCAACCCGCAGCGGCACGGACGCAAAGCGCTTTGACCGGCATCGCCCTGCCCGCTAGCAGGCGAGCATGATCGCCGTCCTTTCCCCCGCCAAGACCCTTGATTATGCCAGCCCTCTGCCGCCGGTTGCACCAACCCGGCCACGGTTCGATGCTGAGGCGAGCCAGCTAGCGACCGCTGCCGCCAAGCTTGGCAAAAAGCGCCTTGCGGCGCTGATGGATATTTCGGACAAACTCGCCACGCTCAATGCTGATCGCTTTGCGGGCTTTGAAAACCAGCCTGAACGTCCGGCGCTGTTCGCCTTTGCCGGTGATGTGTATACGGGTTTCGAAGCCAAGACGCTCGATCTGCCAACGATCGAATTCGCCCAAAACCATATCCGCATGCTCTCTGGTCTTTATGGCCTGCTCCGTCCGCTTGACGCGATGCGCCCCTATCGACTTGAAATGGGCACACGCTGGGCACCCCGCCGCAAAAGCCTCTACGCTTATTGGGACACACGAATCGCCAAGGCGCTAGCTGATGACGTCGCGCAGGAAGGAACAGGCGTTGTGCTCAATCTCGCCAGCCAGGAATATTGGCATGCCGTCGCCGGCAAATTGCCAAAAACCGTCCGCGTCATCGAGGTGGATTTTCGCGAACCCGGCCCGGATGGTCCGCGCTTTGTGAGCTTCAACGCCAAGCGCGCGCGCGGGATGATGGCGCGCTGGCTATGCGAACACCGGATTGACGATATCGAAGCGATGAAGGGCTTCGACAGCGACGGCTATCGTTTCGATTCAGCAGAGCGCGCGGCGGATCGCTGGCGGTTCACCCGCGCATGAGCGCCGCCGTCATCATCGGCGCCTCAGGCGGCATCGGCGGCGCGATTGCCGATGC
>JAIERC010000263.1 GCA_019747165.1 Sphingomonas sp.
AGCCCGCGATCTGGCCGGCTTGGATCGTCAGCCCAGCCGCCATCGCGTGACCACCGCCGGCGACGAGCAAGCCATGCTCCTTGGCGGCGAGCACGGCATTGCCGAGATCGACGCCGGATACCGATCGGCCCGAGCCCTTGCCGATGCCCGCCTCATCCAGTGCGATGACGATGGCGGGGCGGCCATATTTCTCTTTCAGCCGCCCAGCGACAATGCCAATCACGCCGGGATGCCAGCCTTTACCCGCGACGACGATGACCGCGCGGTTGGCTTGCGAGACGGCCATCGCTTCAGCGGTGACCTGCACCTCGCCCTCGATCGCGCGGCGTTCTTCGTTGAGGCGATCAAGCTCGGTCGCGATCATGCGGGCTTCGTCGGGGTCGCGCGTGGTGAGCAAGCGCACGCCGAGATCGGACTTGCCGACGCGCCCCCCCGCATTGATGCGCGGCCCCAATGCAAAGCCAAGATCGGTCGCGGTCGGGGCGCGGGTGAGGCGTGACGCTTCGATCAGCGCATTGAGCCCGATATTGCGGCGCGCGGCCATCACCTTCAGCCCCTGCGCGACAAAGGCCCGGTTGAGTCCCTTGAGCGCGGCGACATCGGCCACCGTACCGAGCGCAACGATGTCGAGCAGGTCGAGCAGCCGTGGCTCTGGGCGGGTGGCGAAATGGCCCTTGGCGCGCAGCGTGCGGATCAGCGCCGCGCCGAGCAAAAAGGCAACGCCGACCGCTGCGAGATGGCCGTGCGCAGCACCTTCGCCCTCATCACGGCGGTTCGGGTTGACCAGCGCATAGGCCAGCGGCAGCGCCGTCGCACATTGGTGGTGATCGACGACGATAACATCCACGCCCACTGCCCGCGCCATTTCCAGCGCTTCGAAAGCCTGCGCGCCGCAATCGACCGTGACGATCAGCGATGCGCCCCCCGCCGCAATCTTGACCAGCGCCTCGCCTGACGGGCCATAACCCTCCATCAACCGATCGGGGATATAGGCCTTCGCCTCCAGCCCCAGATCGCGCAGCAGCAGGATCATCAGTGCGGCGGAGGTCGCACCATCGACGTCGTAATCGCCGAAGATGGTGACATTTTCCCCCGCTATGATCGCCGCCGCCAGCCGCTCTGCGGCGCGATCCATGTCGTTGAAGATTGACGGATCGGGCATGAAGCCGCGGATGCTCGGCGCCCGGTGCGAATCAAGTTGCTCACGCGGGCACCCTCGCGCCATCAGCAATTGGGTGACGAGATCATCGGGTGCGTAATCCGGGTCGCGCGCATCGGCGCTCAGCGTGCGCCAGCGCCAGGGCTGGCCAAGGATTGAGTGATTGATGTTGAGCACGGTGTTCATTGCAGCGACCTTAGCGATTTGCAGAGGCGAGGGAAATCAGGCCGGGTTCATGCCAAATCAGGTGGTAGACTTTGTCGCGCGTATCGCCGAACCTTGGCGGGTCGGTGCGTTCGCCCGGCGACCTTTTCAGAGACCATGACCTTGCCCGCATTGCCGACCAGCCCCCATAATTCCGCGCCGCTCTGGGCACCGCCGCTGGCGGAAGCGGTGCCGCGCGATCTGTGCACCGATTGCGGCATCTCGCGCACGCCCGAGCATAAACGATGCGGTGCGGCCTGCCAGTTCATCAAGCCTGATTATCCAGCTACAGAGAAAGTAGTGCATGGCCGCCCGCGCGATCCAGGCAAGGGGGATGAGCTGTTCTTTGGCCCCTATCGCCAGATGTTTCGTGCTCGGCTGGGCAAGGCATTGCCGGGGGCGCAATGGACCGGGATCACTACGCGACTAGCCGAAAAGCTGCTTGAAACAGGCGCGGTCGATGCGGTGCTGACGATGGCACCAGACCCGGATGACCGCTGGAAGCCGGTACCGGTGCTGGTCACCAAGCCAGAGGGAATGGCGCAGGTGCGCGGGATGCGGATGGGCTATGCGCCGCTGCTCGCCTTGCTTCAGCCAGCGAGCGACGCAGGGTATAAGCGCATCGCCGTCATCGGCATTCCCTGCCAGGTGCATGCGCTGCGCAAGATCGAGGCGAGCCTCGGTTTTGATCGGCTTTATGTGATCGGCACACCCTGTTCCGACAATACTACCACCGAACGATTCCACGATTTCCTTTCGCTGCTGGCTGACGATCCGGACAGCATCACCTATCTGGAATTTCGCGCCGATTATCATGTCGAACTGCGCTTCACCGATGGCCGGGTGAAGGCGATTCCGTTCCTGCAATTGCCGATTTCAAAGCTGCCACCCGATTTCTTCCCGCTCACCTGCCGCACCTGCGTGGACTATACCAATGTGCTCGCCGATCTGACGGTTGGCTATATGGCGGGGGAAGGGGAGCAATGGCTGGTCGTCCGCAATGAACGCGGTGCCGAATTGCTCGCGCTGCTGGGTGACGAAGTGAAGCTCGCCCCGCCGGGCAATGCCGGCAAGCGTGCAAGCGCGGTAAAAGGGTTCATCGTCAATGTTGAGCGCGCGGCAGGTGGCCTGCCGCTCCGCCGAATGCCCGAATGGGTGCGGCCGATTGTCGGCTGGCTGATGCCGCGCTTTGGCCCGCGTGGATTGGAATTCGCGCGAACGCGGGTGGAGATGAAGGCGGCTGAAACCGTCGTCCATCTCCGCCGGGAAAAGCCGCGCCGCATGAAATCGATGATCCCCGCGCATATCTGGAAACTGGTCGCACCCTATGATCTGGTCCCCGGCGATGGCGAGGTGCCAAAGGGGGCGGGCGATTAGGCGCGGCTATGGCTTGATCCATGGTCCTTCGCGAAACCATTTGGTGATCACATATTTGACGCCGCTGATCACCGGCATCCCTTCATGCAGGGTGAGCTGGT
>JAIERC010000034.1 GCA_019747165.1 Sphingomonas sp.
TGGCAGTTCACCGGCGTCCGCCTGGCAAAGGATGTGTGAGCGTGCTGAAACCTGAAATTGAAGACGGCGAAGCCAGCCTGGCGAGCCCGGCTTTTCGCGCTGATGTCCTGAACGGCTTTCTGGCGCGCCCGCGCGCCATTCCAGCGCGCTGGTTTTACGATCGGCGCGGGTCTGAGCTTTTCGAGAAAATCACCGACTTGCCGGAATATTATCCGACGCGCGTGGAAGCGAGCATCTTGCGCGACAATGGCGCTGCAATTGCCGCGCGGATTGGCGCCGGCCACGCCGTCGTCGAATTCGGGTCCGGATCGTCAGCGAAAACGCCCTTGCTGCTCCGCGCAATCGCCCCGGCGGCTTATGTACCGATCGACATTTCAGGGGATTTTCTGCGCGAATCCTCAGCGGCGTTGTCGGCCGATTTTCCGGGGCTGCCGGTGCTGCCGATCGAGGCAGATTTCATGCGGCCAATCGCCTTGCCGACAGCAGTGGCCGATCTGCCCAAGCTTGGCTTTTTCCCCGGTTCGACGATCGGCAACATGATCCCGTCCTCAGCGGTCGATCTGCTGCGCGCGATGCGGCTGTGGCTCGACACCGGATCGCTGCTGCTCATCGGCATGGATCGGCTGAAGGGGGAGGATGTGCTCGTTCCCGCCTATGACGATGCCCAAGGGGTAACGGCGGCATTCAATTTGAACTTGCTGGAGCGGATCAACCGCGAGCTTGATGGGACGATTCCGGTGTCAGCGTTCCGCCACCGCGCGATCTGGAACGACATGCGCGCGCGGATCGAAATGCATTTGGAGGCGACCGAGGATGTCGCCTTCACGATCGAGGGGCGGCCTTTTTCGATGGCAGCGGGCGAGACAATCCACACCGAGAACAGCCACAAATATGGCGAGCGCGATGCGCGCATCCTGCTGCGGGCAGGCGGGTGGACGCCGATCGTCGAGTGGACCGATGCTGATGATCGCTTTGCGCTGATCCTGGCGGAGGCCCAGGCACCACGGACGGCACCTTGAAGTGAAGAGTGGTTCGCGCAGAGGCGCAGAGAACGCAGAGCTGTGGTTCTTCGGGTCCGCGTTCGCCTAGCTTTCTTGCCAAGCTTTAAAAAGGCTACCGCCAGTTGGTGGTCAAGATATTGCCTGCCGTGAAACCGCTCCGCGTTCTCTGCGCCTCTGCGCGAACACCATTTCTTTTGCTTCGCATTTGACGCGCTCAGCGATAAACCGCGCGACATCAACAAGGAGCGACCATGAAAACGATCGGCGTTATCGGAGCGGGACAGATGGGCGCGGGGATCGCGCAGGTGTCAGCCCAGGCAGGCTATCATGTGCTGCTGTCCGACGTCGATCTGGCGCGCGCCGAGGCGGGCAAGGCGGGGATCGCCAAGGCGCTCGACCGGCTGGTTACCAAGGAAAAAATTGCCAGTGACGCGCGCGATACCGCGCTCGCGCTGATCGAACCCGTCGCAAGCGTCGAAGCGATGGGCGGTTGCGGCCTCGTCATCGAAGCCGCCACCGAGCGCGAGGAAATCAAGCGCGCGATCTTTGCCACCGTCGGCAAGGTGCTGGGCGCTGAGGCAATCCTGGCCTCCAACACCTCCTCGATCCCGATCACGCGGCTGGCGCAGGCGTCACCCGATCCGGCGCGCTTCGTGGGCGTGCATTTCTTCAATCCGGTCCCCGTGATGGGATTGATCGAGCTGATCCGCGGACTCGCCACCAGCGACGCCACGGTCGCCAGTGTCGAGGCGTATGGCCAATCGCTCGGCAAGCAGATCGTCCATGCCAATGACGCGCCGGGCTTCATCGTCAATCGCGTGCTGATGCCGATGATCAACGAGGCGATCTTCGCGCTTGGTGAAGGCGTGGCGACGATGCGCGATATCGACACCGCCTGCATGCTTGGCCTCAACCACCCGATGGGGCCGCTGACGCTCGCCGATTTCATCGGGCTCGACACCTGTCTGGAAATTATCCGCGTGCTGCATGACGGCACCGGCGACCCCAAATTCCGCCCTGCCCCCCTGCTCGTCAAATATGTCGAAGCCGGCTGGTATGGCCGCAAGGTCAAGCGCGGCTTTTACGATTATTCGGGGGCGGAACCGGTGCCGACGCGCTGAGCGCCGATATTCTAATGGTCCAGAGTCAATGTTGCGCCGACGGGCAACCCATCCCAAGCCGCCTGTAATGCGCTCATCCGCGCCCGGATGGCGCCGACAACCGCTGCATCGATCGGCAGCGGCTGGCAATCGCGGGCATCACAAGTGACGTGGTACAGGTCGATGAACGCCGCATCGTCACAACCGCCCGACCAAGCATCGGCCTGGACCACTTCGACAAGGCGTTCAATGCCATCGCTTTCGGCGTCGCCGATCATCGCAAACGATGCTTGTTCGCCGTCGCGGACACGGCCCATGAAGCCCCGCGCACCGATTTCATGCTCGACAATGTAATGAACCATGTCGTGCGGGATGATGCGCTGCTTGGGGCAATCGATCCGCTCGCGGGTGCCATCGGCGCGGACAACATCAAGCCAGTCGACCTTCGCAGGGCCCTTGGTGAAAGTGAATATCGTCATCGGTCCGCCCCTTGATTGTCTGGCTGCCTGCCGATGAGGGAAGCGACGATTGCGCGCAACGGCGGCGCTATGCCGATGCGCGCGATCATCGCCGGCTATCCCTGCCCGCCGAGCTTCGGCGCCAGATCCTCTCCATCGACCTTCGCCGCCGTCACCGCCTGCTGGATGAAGTGAAAGGTTGCCGAGTCAAAGCCGGGATCCGCCTCGCCTTCCCACTTGTCGATATTGGCGTACATTTGCTGCGAGCCCTGCCACATTGCCGGGG
>JAIERC010000168.1 GCA_019747165.1 Sphingomonas sp.
GCGCGATGATGGGGTGTTCGAACCCGCATCCGCACGGGCAAATCTGGGCGACGGCGCATCTGCCTGATGAGGCAGCCACCGAGGATGCAACGCAGCGGAGCTATCTGGATGATCATAACGCTCCGATGCTGCTCGATCTCGCGGCGCGCGAAGCGGGCGGTGAGCGACAGGTTGCGGCCAATGATGATTGGCTGGCGATTGTCCCCTATTGGGCAAGCTGGCCGTTCGAAACGCTGCTGCTGCCGCGTTTCGCCGTGCAGCGCATGCCCGATCTTGCGCCCAATCAGCGCGACAGTCTGGCCGATATCCTGCGCCGGCTGACCGCGCGCTATGACAATCTGTTCGCCACGCGCTTTCCCTATTCGATGGGCTGGCACGGCGCGCCCTTTGGCGAGGCGGACGTGGCGCATTGGCAACTCCACGCGCATTTTTACCCGCCGCTGCTGCGCTCCGCCAGCGTACGCAAGTTCATGGTCGGCTATGAAATGCTTGCCGAGCCGCAGCGCGACCTGACGCCGGAAGCCGCTGCCGCGATGCTGCGCGCGGTGCCGGATGATCTGGCATGACGGGGCCCAGAGAGCGTGCCGTCGCCGCTTATCGCGCGGCCTATGGCGAGGCACCTGCCCGGCTGAGCTATGCGCCCGGTCGCGTCAATCTGATCGGCGAACATACCGATTATAATGATGGCTTTGTCTTTCCCTGCGCGATCGACCGAGGGACCGCAGTCGCTTTTGGGCAGACTTCCGACGCGATGATCGAGGTTTTCAGCGCCGATTATGGTGAGACCGACCGGTTCGACCCCACCGCCGCCTTCGATCCCGCCCCAGGCTGGCGCACGCATGTCCGCGCGGTCGCTGCCGTCTTTCGCGCACGCGCCATGCCGATCGGCGGCATGCGGATCGCGATTGCGGGTAACGTGCCGCAAGGGGCAGGCCTCTCCTCCTCCGCCTCGCTCGGCGTGGCGCTGGGCGGGGCGTTCGATACGGCGGGCGCACTGAGCCAGACCGAGCTCGCGCTAATCGCGCAGGCCTCGGAAAATGATTTCGTCGGCTGCGCTTGCGGGATCATGGACCAGCTGATCTCCGCGCGCGGCGAAGCGGGCGCGGCGTTGCTGATCGATTGCCGGTCGCTCGATACCACCCCGGTGCCGCTGCCTAACGAGATGGCCGTGCTGATCGTCCATTCAGGCATCACGCGCGGGCTGGTCGACAGCGCCTATAATGAACGCCGCGCGGCCTGCGAGGCGGTAGCAGCGCATTTCGGCATCGGCGCTTTGCGCAATCTGGATGCAGCGACGCTGGCCGCAGGCCAAGCCGAGCTAGACCCGGTTGCCTTTCGCCGCGCCCGGCATGTCGTGACCGAGAATGCGCGGACCTTGGCGATGCCCGTCGCGCTTGCGGCATGCGACTGGACCAGGATTGGCGCGCTGATGGCCGAATCCCACGCCTCCATGCGCGATGATTTCGAGATCACCTTGCCCGAGATCGACCGGCTCGCCGCGACGCTATCGGTGGCAACCGGCGGCGTAGGCGGCGCGCGGATGACCGGCGGCGGCTTTGGTGGCTGTGTGGTCGCCTTGACCCGGCAAGATAGGGTGGCGACGCTGAAGGAGGCTGCGCTCAACCATTTCGCTGCCGTTGGCCGCGCGCCCAGCTTGATCCACGCCTGCCGCCCCAGCGCCGGGCTGGAGCGCTTCCCCTACCAGAACTGAGTGCCGGGCGGCCCCTTGAACGGCCCCGCCACCGCGCTGGTGATCCAGCCGCCGTAGAAGCCGCCCAGCTGTGGTGTCACTTGCTCACCATTCACAAAGCAGGCGTCCATCGGGCCGGCGTAAAAGGCGATGTGATTGCGCAAACATTCAAATGCGCGGGTCGGCGCGGGATAAGCCCAGCCGACGCGGCTCACCCGCTTCGTCGGCCCAACCACGTCGAAATAACGCGCCTGCCCCTTCCATTCGCAAATGCTTGCCGAGCCGCCGGCCAGCGCGAGCATCGCAGGATCGACATCGGCGGGCGGGAAATAATAGCTGGGCGGGTGGCTCGTCTCCAACGTGCGGACGCCGTTTCGCGTCTCGGCCAGCAGCTTCCCGTCGAAGAGGATGCGCAGATGCGCATCGGTCAGCTCGGCAATGGCCGGGCGCGGATAGGCCCAAACGCTTTCCTGGCCGGTGCGGATAGGGTCGGGGGTCGGGTGCTGCATCATTTGGTCTCCTTTTACCCATTACCCCCCCGTTCGGGCTGAGCGAAGTCGAAGCCCAGGCGGAACGCGTGCCCTTCGACTTCGCTCAGGGCGAACGGGTTTGAGCGGTCATCCCCCACGCCGCCCTCCACCACCCCTCAACCAGGCGGCGGCACCAGCCCCCAGCTCTTCATCAGCACCGGCAGCACGAAGCCCGCCCAGATCACCACCGCGCTCCCCACTGCCATGATCCAAGGATCGGCCTTGTCCGGCGCAAGAATCAGCGCGCCCGCCAAAATCGACGCCAGCCAGAACTGCGCGAGCGCCGCCAAAATGATCAATCCGATCGAGGGCGTCTTTACGCCCCAGCCAACGAGCAGATGGTGGGCCGCATCGATGCTCAGCCCCAGCACGGCCGCGGCAAGAATGGGCATGATATTGAGCGGGATATAAACCATCGGGTGCCCCAAACGGCCCTGAACTGGCCGCGGCGTCAGGCTATCCCCCCGCCCCTGCGCTGGCAACGGGCCACGCAAAACTTGACGTAGGGCCCATTATGGCGCATCGGCACAATGCTCGTCCGGCGCGTTCGCCGTGACCCGCCCAGCCGCCCTTTTGCGGCGCATCCCAATTGGACGTCCATGCCCTTCTCTGCTCTGCCCCCGCTTCTGT
>JAIERC010000271.1 GCA_019747165.1 Sphingomonas sp.
CGGTGTGCACCGCGGTCACCACCGACCAGCACAGGGTTTCGGGCATCGTCGCGCGGCCAAGGCCGTGGCCTGCCTCTCCCTGCTCGTCGCAGAACACCGCGACGATCTCGGGCGCCTCGCGCAGACCGTGGAGCTTGAGTTTATCGTAAAGCGCCTTTCGCTCGCCAGAATAGCTCTCGCCAGCGTCAAGCTTTTGCGCATCGACTTCAGAGATAAGGGCAGCGCGGCGGTCGGGCGAGACGACGAGGACGAAGCGCCAGGGCTGCGCGTTACCTACAGAGGGCCCATGACAGGCGGCATCGAGCAGCGTGCCTAGCAGACCTTCGGGCAGAGGGCGGGTGTCAAAATGCCGCACATCGCGGCGCCAAGCCAGCAGGCTGTTGAGCTGCTCGCGAAAAGCCGCGTCGAAGGTTGTTCCTATTATGGCCTGTGCCCCGCAATTTCCAGCAGCCGCGCGATATCGACATGCTGTTCCAGCCCAGCCGCCACCGAGTCGAGCGCTTGATCGACGCGGTGCTCCTGCGCCACGCCATCGCTTTGCACACCCAGCCGCACCAGCCAGGCGCTGCGCTGGGCGGGGTGATCGAACAACCGGTGGATATAGCAGCCTGCAATCCGCCCATCGGCGCTGACCACGCCGTCGTGCGTGCTATCAGCAAGCCTCAGCAACGGCTGCACCTGTGCCAGCGCTGACGTCCGCCCGACATGGATTTCATAACCCGCAAAAGCCGCACCTTCGCGCAGACTCGTGCCGGTGACATCGACCACGCGCTTGTCTCCGGTCAGCCGGGTAGTGACGGGCAGATAACCCAACCCCGACACGGTCTCCGGCGAACCCTCAACGCCATCGGGGTCCTCGATCGTCTGGCCGAGCATCTGATAACCGCCGCAAATGCCGAGCAAGCCGCCCCCGCGCCGGACATGCGCGGCGATGTCGATATCCCAGCCCTGCACACGCAGGAAAGCGAGGTCGGCGATCGTCGCCTTGGTGCCGGGCAGAATGATCAGCCCGGCGTCCGCCGGGATTGGCTGGCCGGGCTGCACGAAGACAAGCCGGACGGCGGGCTCGTGGATCAGCGGATCGAAATCGTCGAAATTGGCGATGCGCGAGAGCATCGGTACAGCGATGGTGACGACGCCGCCTGTTGCCACCGCCGTATCGAGCACTACCGCATCCTCTGCGGGTAGCTGACGTGCAGCGGCGATCCACGGCACCACGCCCAGTCCCGGCCAGCCAGTGCGCCGCGCGATCTCGGCATAGCCATCGTCGAACAGGCGCGGATCGCCGCGAAACTTGTTGATCAGGAAGCCCCTGATCATTGCGGCGTCATCCGGATCGATGACCGCTTGGGTCCCAACGATCGAGGCGATCACGCCGCCGCGATCAATGTCGCCGACAAGGACGACTGGCACCCCCGCCGCGCGCGCGAAGCCCATATTGGCAATGTCGCCGCGCCGCAGATTGATCTCCGCCGGGCTGCCCGCGCCCTCGACAATCACGAGGTCGGCGCGCCCGCACAGCCGGGCATAGCTCGCCATCACGGCGTCTAGCAGCGCGCCCTTTTGATCCTGATAATCGCCCGCACCCCATTGGCCGATGACGCGGCCGTGGACGACGACTTGCGCGCCCTTGTCAGATTGCGGCTTGATCAGCACCGGGTTCATGTCGGTGCTTGGCGGGACGCGACACGCAAGCGCCTGGAGGGCTTGCGCGCGGCCAATCTCGCCACCATCCTCGGTTACGGCGGCGTTGTTGGACATATTCTGCGGCTTGAACGGCAGGACATTCAGGCCGCGATTGGCGAACAGGCGGCAAAGCCCGGCGACCAGCACCGATTTGCCGACATCCGAGCCGGTGCCCTGCAGCATCAGCACAGCCATGCGATGCCCCCGACGGTGATCCAGAGCAGCAGGCAAGCATGGCGATACAGCGCCAGCGCCCTTGCCAGATCGGCAACGTCCGGCGCGGGGCCATCACCGAGCCAGGCTCGGTCGCTCGGTTCGCCCGCATAGCGCACCGGACCGCCAAGACGGCGCCCCAGCACACCAGCCATCGCCGCTTCGGGCCAACCGCCATTGGGCGAGGCGTGCTTGCCGGCATCGCGCCACATCACCGCCAGCCCGCCACGCCCGGCAGCCGTGAGCAGCAACCCCGAAAGGCGTGCTGGAACCAGCATCATCAGATCATCGGCACGCGCAGCGGCCCAGCCGAAGTCACGGTAGCGTGCGTCACGATGCCCGATCATCGAATCGGCCGTATTAATCGCCTTGCAGATCAGCAATCCGGGCAACCCGGCAATGAGGAACCAGAAGGCCGGCGCAACGACGCCATCGCAAAAGCTTTCGGCAAGACTCTCGATCGCCGCAACGCTGACGCCATTCTCGTCGAGCGCCTGTGTATCGCGCCCGACAATAGCCGATACCGCGACACGGGCGGCGGGCAGGTCGCCGGCGGCGAGGGACCGGACAACCGCTGCGACATGATCGTGAAGGCTGCGCTGCGCCAGCCCGGAGGTCGCCGCGAGGACGAGCAAGATAACCGCCCACCCATCATCGAGCGCAGCCACGACAGCCCAGCCAATACCGCCCGATACCGCGATGATGACGCCAACGGCCGCGACCCCCATTGCCCTTCGCCGTCCGGCCGATCCGATGTTCCAATCGCCTTCCAACCGCGCGATCAACGCGCCCGTCCAGCTCACGGGATGCCCGATCGCGGCAAACAGCCACGCCGGATAGCCGATCACCGCCTCTGTCATCAGTGCGGCAAATAGTAAGGCTGCGCGATCGGTCACGCGCGACCTGTGGCAATCAGGAACCGTTGCCCGTCGGGCGTGTGTCCGACAAAGGCCGACACGCCA
>JAIERC010000419.1 GCA_019747165.1 Sphingomonas sp.
CAAACGCGGCGGCTTCGCGGCCCTGGGTTAAATCGAGCAATTGGTCGCGGGTGAGGACCTGGCGTGGGCGCTGAGCAAGCGCGAGCAGCAGGTTATATTCGCCGGTAGACAGCGCGACCGATACGCCCTCGCGATCGACCAGTGCGCGCTCGCCGGTCTTCAGCACCCAGTCGGCAAAGGCATAGGAGCCAGAATCAGGAGCATGCTGGCGCGCGCCGCCACTGGCTGCGCGGCGCAGGATGACCTTGGCGCGCGTCGCCAGTTCGCGCGGGGAAAAGGGTTTCACGACATAGTCGTCCGCGCCCATCTCCAGCCCGACGATACGGTCCGTCTCTTCGCTGCGCGCGGTCAGCAGGATAACGGGGATCTCGCTGGTTTCACGGATGTGGCGCGTCAGACTTAGCCCGTCTTCCCCGGGCATCATGATATCGAGAATGATGAGATCGATTGCATAAGCGGCCAGCCGGGTCCGTGCGGCTGCAGCATCACTCGCCTGCGTGACACGAAATCCCTGTTTTTGCAGAAATTGTGCAAGCGGCTCACGGATCGAGCGCTCATCATCGACAAGCAGGAGATGGGGCTGATCGACCATCGGCAAAGCTTCTAGCATGGAAGTCGCCTCTGCGAAGCGATTGTTGGATAGGCCACAACGGGGATCAAGCCGGGCGGGGGAGGAGGAGAACCCGCCCGGCGACCGGGAAGCTTATTTCCCGGTATTGGGTTGGGCCTCGGCGGGGTTTGGCTGACCGGGACGATCGCGCATCTGCCCCATGCGGGTGCGCATCTGCGCGCGTGCCGCATCCATTTCGGCCCTGTCGACAAAGCCATCATGATTGGCATCGATCCGGTCGAAATGCCTGGTCGCGCGCACCGTCATCGGGGTGATGAATTCGTCCCGACTAATCTTGCCATCCTTGTTGGCGTCGAGCCAGGCGAACATGGCTTCAGGGCCGCCGCCGGGGCCACCCGGGCCGGGACGATCCATGCCTGGACCGCCTGGGCCGCCTGGGCCACCCGGACCGCCGGGGCCGTGTCGCCATCCGCTATCGGCTTTCCCGCCCATCCAGCGTTCACGCATCGCTTGGCGGGCAGCCTTGCGTTCCTCGGCGGTGATCTTGCCATCATGATTTGTGTCGACCGTGTCGAAGCGCTTGGTGGCCGCGGCCATAAATTCCTCACGGGTAAGCGTGCCATCGTGGTTGGCATCGGCCTGGGCCATCAGGCCTTCATGTGGCCCATGACGCGGACCGCCCTCCATCTGCCCTGCAATGGCCACACCGCCGATGGCCGTCGTCACTAAGACAGCAGCAATGATGAACTTCTTCATGGCGTTGATCCTGATGATCGGATGGAGTTGATCCCCATCGTCTGGATCTATCTGGACGTCAGCTGTCGCGACGATTTGTCAGCGATGATCAAAACTGTCGCAAATTGTCGCAAGGGGTGTGGCCTTTGGAACGAGCGGGACGTCAGACAAAGATTGCCACGCTCTGCATGCCTTCGGCCATTAGCTGCCCGTCGGCATTCCACACCCGCATCGTCTGGCTGCTGCACCCGTTGCGCGCGAAATCTGATTTGGCGGACAATAGCCACCAATCGTCGATCGTGGCCGGCGTGTCGGTCAGCAGGTTGACGATCCAGGTCACTGAGCTGACAGGGGGAAAGCTTCCGTCAAACAGGCGGGCGACCGCTGGGGGCAGGGCATCGGCAATCGCCATCATTTGCACCATGGGATCAAGCCCGGCGGTCGCGCGTAATCGTGCCCAGCGCAGCAGCTCGCCGGGGCCAACGCCGTCTTTCAGATCGAAAAAATTGAAATTGTGGATGAAATATTCCGGTGGCCCGGTGAAGATCTTGGCATCGGGTGCGGGATAGGGCCGAACGACTGGCATTCGCTGATCAAAATCCAGCTTGGACGGTTGGCTCGCCATGAAGACAAAGGTCGCGCGCAGGCCGAGCCCGGCTTCAGAGACAATGTCGGCTTGGATGAAGGCGGCTGTCCGCCCCCGCCTCAGCTTGGTCGCGGTCACGGTGATGTCGCCCGCCAATGGCCCGATAAAGGATATCTGGGCCGATCGGAGCGGCGGCAAGTCGGGCTCGCATTGCTGGGCAGCGTGGAGTGCAATCGCGCTCGACAGTCCGCCATAGGCTGTGCGCCCTTGCAACCAGCCAGCCGGAATTGTTCCGGTATAACCGCCATCTGTCGGGACCATCGCGGCCAGGATATCAGCAATCGGTGTCATGCAGGAACTTTCGCAAGCTGGTCGCGCAATTCGCGTTTGAGGACCTTGCCGATCGCACTGCGCGGCAATTCGCTGGCTTGATGCAGGGCTGACAGGCGCTGGGTCTTGCCCAGTCGCTCGTTGGTCCAGGCCATGATCGCAGCCGGATCGCTGCCTTCGCCACGCGGCACATAAAAGCCCACGGGGGTCTCTCCCCAGGCGTCCGACGGCACGCCGACCACCGTGCTATCGGCGACATCGGGATGCTGGGCGAGGATCGCTTCCAGATCGGAGGGATAGATGTTGAACCCACCCGAAATGATCAGATCCTTTTTGCGGTCCATCAGGATCAAGAAGCCATCCTCATCGAAGCGGCCGACATCGCCGTGGCGGATATAGCGTCTGCCCTCCGCGTCATACCATTCGGCCGCGCGGGTGGCCTCGCTGCGGCCGTGATAGCCAGTCATCATTGCCGGGCTGCGGCCGACAACCTCGCCCATTTCGCCAGGGGCAACTTCGTTACCGTCATCGTCGATCAGGCGGATGTCATGGCCGTCGATCGGGACACCGACGCTGTGCAGTTTGGTCGGGTTGGCGTTGGCAACCAGCATTGTCGTGCCGCCCCCTTCGGTCATGCCGT
>JAIERC010000122.1 GCA_019747165.1 Sphingomonas sp.
TGGTGTTTTGTGCCCCACCAGCCCCCCCCCGGGGGGGGGGGGGGGGGGGGGGGGGGCCCCCCCGCCAAGCAGCGCAACACCTGGGGCCGCCCCTCTCCCAACCCTCTCCCCAGAGGGGAGAGGGCTAGCAGACCTCGCCGAAAGCGCGGCACGGCTGTGCAAGGCCGATCTCGTCACCTTGATGGTCGGCGAATTCCCCGAGCTGCAGGGCGTGATGGGCGGCTATTACGCGGCAGCCCAAGGCGAAGACCCCCGCATCGCCGCCGCGATCCGCGATCACTACAAGCCGGTCGGGCAGGGCGATGACGTGCCGACCGATCCGGTGACGGTGGCGGTGAGTTTGGCGGATAAGCTGGATACTTTGGCAGCATTCTTCTGTGTTGATGAGCGGCCGACCGGCTCAAAAGACCCTTTTGCACTTCGACGTGCGGCCATCGGTGTGATCCAGCTGGTGCTAACGGGCGAATTGAGGACGCCATTTTTCAGGTTGCTCTTGGTAGCTACCCATGGATGGTATGTCTTTGAAGCGCAGCGCTTGGGGCGACAGACTTACGCCGAGGTGTATTTCGGGCTTGAGCAAGCTCAAGGGGAGGTTCCTAGCCTCGACGATGTGGAGCGGTTGGTTAAAAGCCGATTGCCCAATATTGACGCAACACGGGAACAAGCCTTTGAAGGCGTCAGGAATTTAGACACCTTCTTTTTTGAACGATTAAAGGTTCAGCAGCGAGACTTAGGAGTTCGTCACGACGTAATCGACGCTGTGTCAGCGATAGAAATCGCGGATCGGAAGGAGGATGATCTCGTTCGCCTGCTTGCCCGCGTGCATGCGTTGCAGGCGTTTATCGGCACCGCAGACGGCGCGAACCTGCTCGCGGGGTATAAGCGCGCGGCGAATATTTTGAAGAAGGAGGGTTGGGCCGGCAGTGCTCCGGCGCAGGCCGGAGCCCTGGGTTCCAGCGACAACCCTGGCAACGCAGGGCTCCGGCCTTCGCCGGAGCACGACGCGGTTGGGGGCGAGCGCGACGTTAGCAACGCAGGGCTCCGGCCTTCGCCGGAGCACAGTGCCGCCGCAGAAGATGCGCTGCCCTTCACCCCCGAACCCGCCGAAGCCGCGCTCATCGCGGCGCTAGGCGTCGCGGAACCCGCCGCCACCGCCGCCGTCGCGGCAGAGGATTTCGAAGGTGCAATGGCAGCGCTCGCCTCGCTCCGCGCGCCAATCGATGCGTTTTTTGAAACCGTGATCGTTAATGACCCCGATCCCGCCAAGCGCACTGCGCGGCTTGCGCTGTTGGCGCGCGTCCGGGGTGCCGTGCACGGTGTCGCTGATTTTTCGAAGATAGAAGGTTGATATGACCAAGTACGTCTACCGTTTCGGCGGCGGTGTTTCTGATGGCCATGGGCTGAGCAAGGACCTGCTCGGTGGCAAGGGCGCGAATCTGGATGGCATGGCCTCGATCGGTCTGCCCGTGCCCCCCGGCTTCACGATCAGCACCGAAATGTGCACGCGCTATTATGAAGAAGGCCAGGCCTTTCCTGACAGCCTGCGCGCTGAGGTCGCTGCCGGCCTTGCGCATATTGAGGGGGTTACCGGCAAATCCTTCGGTGACCCCGCCAACCCGCTGCTCGTCTCGGTGCGGTCGGGCGCGCGCGTGTCGATGCCGGGGATGATGGATACCGTGCTCAACCTGGGGCTCAACGACGCAACCGTCGTGGGGCTCGCCACCACCAGCGGCGATGCGCGCTTTGCGTGGGACAGCTATCGCCGCTTCATCCAGATGTATGCAGATGTCGTGCTCGAACTCGATCATGACGGGTTTGAGGAAGCATTGGAGGTTGCCAAGGAAGATAATGGCTATTTCCTTGATACCGAAATGTCCGCCGAAGACTGGCAGGCGCTGGTCGCCGAGTATAAAAAGATCGTCGAGCGGCTCTGGGGCAAGCCGTTCCCGCAGGACGTCCATGACCAGCTTTGGGGTGCGGTTGGCGCGGTGTTCGGCTCATGGCAGTCGGACCGCGCCAAGGTCTATCGTCGGCTCAACAGCATCCCGCATCACTGGGGCACCGCCGTTAATGTGCAGGCGATGGTGTTCGGCAATATGGGCGAAACATCGGCGACGGGTGTTGCCTTCACGCGCGATCCCGCCAAGGGCGACCGCGCCTATTACGGCGAATTCCTGATCAATGCTCAGGGCGAGGATGTCGTCGCCGGCATCCGCACGCCGCAATATCTGACGCGCGCCGCGCGCGAGGCAGCCGGGGCCAAGCCACTCAGCATGGAAGAGGCAATGCCCGAAACCTATGCCGAACTGGCCGAGGTATTTGACCTGCTCGAGGTGCATTACCGCGACATGCAGGACATTGAATTCACCGTCGAACGCGGCAAGCTCTGGATGCTCCAGACCCGATCGGGCAAGCGCACTGCCTCTGCCGCGCTGAAAATCGCGGTCGATATGGCCAATGAAGGGCTGATCACCGAAGAGGAAGCCGTTGCACGCGTTGATCCGGCCGCGCTCGATCAATTGCTTCACCCGACGCTTGATCCAAAGGCCGTGCGCGACGTGCTGACGCGCGGGCTCCCGGCATCGCCGGGTGCCGCCTCTGGCGCGGCGGTGTTTGATAGCGAAACCGCGCAGAACCGGGCGGAACTTGGCGAATCGGTGATCCTGGTGCGCACTGAAACGTCCCCTGAAGACATTCACGGCATGCATGCGGCCAAGGGCATCTTGACGGCGCGCGGCGGCATGACCAGCCACGCCGCGGTGGTTGCGCGTGGCATGGGGCGGCCCTGCGTGTCGGGCGCGGGCACCGTTTCAATCGATGCCAAGGCGCGGATGATGCGCGTCGCCGGGCGCGAAGTGAAGG
>JAIERC010000453.1 GCA_019747165.1 Sphingomonas sp.
TGGCGCGCAATTCGGCGGCTGGATCCTCGAGATGCTCCAGCACATGCGACATCAAGATCATGTCAAAGCCGGGCGTGATCGTCTTGGCAGCGATTAGCTCGCCAAGGGGGCGCGTGTGCAGATGATCGAGATGGGCCGCCGCCTGTGCGCCCGCTGGCGATAGCTCGATTGCCTCATAGCTGGCCGGCTGTTGTTCGGCGCGAACCATGGCCGCGAGTTCGCCTGTGGCGCATCCGATCTCGAGAATCCGTGCATTGGCAGGCGCGAAGGGCGCGAAAAAGGCGATCTGTGCCCGCAATCGATCATCCGACGTCCCCAGCGAACACATGGCGGTGGCGGCATAGCTGAAAGGCTTGATGCTGGTGCGCCAGCCATGGAAACAGTCGCGGCAATAGGCCCGCTCCCCCACCGCCGTCGACAGATGTTCCAGCGACGACCCGTTACAAACGATGCAGTGAATAGCGCTCATGAAGATGCCCGGATGCTGGGGAAAGGTTGCCGATTGGCTCGCGGGCAAGGGATATGGGATTGGCTATCCCCGTGCAAGTATAAGCTGCGCTGTCATCCGCTAAGGCCGCTGATCGCGATTGTCGCTGGGGCAAGGCCGATATTGTCGCCGCGCCCGATGATCCGGCCAGCGACACCGGTGCCGAGGCAGGCTGGATCGATGCCGGCGGCGTCGATCGACAGGTGGTGATTGCCGCCCCGCAGATCGATCCCGGCCGGAAAGGCGCCAGCTTGCCCTTTAATCCGCGCGCGGAGCTGGCCATGCGCGCAGCCGAGCAGCGAGATGGCGGGTTGAGCGGCTCTCTCGCCGGGATTGTTGATCGCGGCGTCGATCGTGAAATCGCGGCATTGTTCAAAGCTGATCGGGCGACGAAAGCCGATCACCTTGGTGCCGATGATGCCGATACCCTCGGCATTCTGGGCGAAAATGCCGAGCGCGTTGCCGCCATTCACCGTGTCATACCAGCCATGGAGCTGGCCGCCGCTGATCGTCACCAGCCCGCGCGCCTGGTGGATGAAAATGCCCGCAAAGGCGCCGGGTGCCGGGCCACAATAGGGATCGACGATATCGATCGCGGCATAGGGGGAGATGTTGGTCAGTTCGATGCCGACGGCGCTATAGCCATCAAGGATCGGCATCAGCAGGTGGAAATTGGCCTGACCCGCGCGGCCCTGATCAATGCTTGGCTTGCCGGTCTTGCCGTCGAGCTTGATCCCGGTGGCGATCTGGCTGGTTTCGAAATTCTGGATATAGGTGTCGGCAAAACTGCCCTGAACATAGGCACCAATGCTTTGCGGCACGCCCGGCGTGCCGCCAATGCTCGCGCCGCAATCGGTGATGTAGAGCGACGCGTTGCCGCCGGGGAACGCAGCGGGCGTCCGGCCGTCGAGATGAAAGGCCCAGAAACGCTGCGGGCCGCTTTTGTCGCCGGGGCTCGACCGAAAGGCATGGCAATCGCGCAGATGCGTATAGACCGCGCCGGTGACCGAATAGCCAATCGCATGTTCGTCAGCGGAGATCGCCTCGACGAGGCAATCCAGGGTGAAGCGCATGCGGAGCCCGGCAGCACCGTCATCGGCCGACGCCTTGGGCGGTGCGCTCCGCGTCAATTCCATCCAGCGGAAATCGACCGAGTTGAGATAGTCATTGACCGACGCCGGGGGCGTATCGAAGCCCAGCTGGACGACATCGCGATCACCACTGACAACGATGATCCGTGTGCCCTGGTGCGGGCCACCCCAGTTCTTGCCTGCCCCCCATATCCGGCGATGCGAGGTTTCAATTTTCCAGGTGTCGCTGATGAAATAATCAGCAGCGCCAAGCAGCGTGACCGGATGGGCCGCCACACAGGCGCGTAGTGCGGGCAGGCAGTCATGCGCTGAATTGTCGCGCACCGCCCCCCACCATTCGGGATAGGCCGCCACGGCGCGGCTGGCATTCATGTCGACCCGGCCTGGGCCAGTGAAGATCGGGGCTACCGGTGCCTGAAAATCGCCGAGCAGGGTCAGTGTCTTGCCGGCGGCTATTTCTATAGTCGCGCCGGGCATCGCCATCACGTCCGCCCGAACGGTGATATTGGCCGCGACGCTATGTTTGCCCGCGGGCAGTTGGATGCCCGGCACATCAGCCGATAACAGTGCCGATCCCGCCGATGCGCTGCGCCTGGCGGTCTGGCCGCGCGCGTCGGTGGCGGTCGCGGCGAGGGCGATCACCGACATGCGGCCGATCAGCTCCCGCCGCGACACCATCAGACGAGCGTTTCGCGCATCGCATCCTCAAACGGCGTCCATGGCTCGTCCTTGGCGATTTTGTCGGCAAGATCGGGATTGGCCAGGAACGCGCGACCCCAGGTCACCAGATCAAGCAGGCCAGCGTCTAGCTCGGCATTGGCGGCATCAACCGTCAGCGACGCGCCGCCGATCAGCACGCCGTCCCACATCGGCCGAACCATCCGCACGATCCGCCCGGCGGTATCTGCATAGACCGAATTGGCGCAGCTGATGTCGAGCGCCTTCAGCCCCAGGGACTGAAGCGCCGGGATGAAATAGGCGAGCATCTCATCAAGATCGGGCCAATCATAAATGCCGCCCATGAAGCGCGATGGCGAAATTCGGGCGATCACCCGATCGGCAGGCACAGCCGCCAACACTTTTTCAATGAGCTCCAGCGCGAACCGGCACCGGTTTTCGACCGAGCCGCCATAGCTATCCGTACGATCATTCACGCGGGCATCAAGGAACTGATCGGCGAGATAGCCATGGCCGACATGGAGTTCGACGGCATCGAAGCCGGCAGTGTCGATCGCACGGCGGGCGGCATCGGCGAAATAGCCATAGATTGTCGGCATTTCCTCCGGCGTCAGCGCGCGGGGTTCGC
>JAIERC010000442.1 GCA_019747165.1 Sphingomonas sp.
GCCGACTCCGCTAAGAGAGTCGGCGCCGAACGAGGGGACCTGAGCATTTGAATATCATCCTGCTGGGGCCCCCGGGAGCGGGCAAGGGCACACAAGCGAGCCGATTGCAGGCAGAGCATGGCATGGTGCAGCTCTCGACCGGAGATATGCTGCGCGCGGCCGTCAAATCAGGCAGCCCGGCTGGGCTAAAGGCGAAAGCTGTAATGGAATCGGGCGGGCTCGTTTCCGATGATATCGTCTCGGCGTTGATCGATGAAAAGCTTGGTACCCTTGCTGCTGATGAGGGCGCGATTTTTGATGGGTATCCGCGCACCTCGGCCCAAGCCGAATCGCTCGATACGCTGCTCACGGCGCATGGCCGCACGCTGGACCATGTCGTTGAGCTTGAGGTGAATGAGGACGCGCTGGTCGAACGGATCGTTGGCCGGTTTAGCTGCGCCAGCTGCGGCACCAATTATCACGACAAATTCAACCGGCCAAAGGTCGATGGCGTCTGCGATGTCTGCGGCGGCTCCGAGTTTAAGCGCCGCGCTGATGACAATGCCGAAACCGTCCGTACCCGCATGGCCGAATATCGCGCCAAGACGGCGCCAATCCTGCCGATCTACGAAGCACGCCAGCTGGTTTCGCGGGTCGATGGCATGGCTGACATTGACCATGTCAGCGCCGCGATCGAATCGATTTTAAACCCAGGCGCTTGATCGCAGACCCATTTTATGACGAATGGCGTGACAGGCGCCGGCGCGTAGGTGCAGGTAGCGGCGCATGACGACTCGAACGCAGTTACTTTCGGAAATGGACGCAATTGAAGCGATCGCCAAGCGTCTGGCGACAGTTGCTGAACGCACCGATGATCAGCGCAAGCAGGATCTGGCAACGGCGCGGCGCGAGCTTGCGATCCGGATGATGACGGTCATGGCGATCGGTGAGGATTATCCCCCGATCAGACAAAATGCAGCGGTTTATGCTGAATTGCGCAAGCGGTTGAGTGGCTTACGTGCCGTGATTGCCGACCATCAAGCGCGCTGGTCGGCCGTGGTGATCGGTAGCGATGACCAAGCCTATAGCGCGTCATCGGCGGGGGTCCAGCAGGCTGGCCGGGATTTCATGCGCTGGGTCCGGCGACAGGTGGAGAGCCTTCCGCCATCCACTGACAATGACGACGGAGATGCTGGCAGGCGGGCTGCGGCAAGCTAGGGGAAACGACATGCAGGCGCGATCACTATGCGGGGCGATGATGATGGCGATGGCTTCGCTGCCGGCCAGTGCGGAGGTGGTGCAAATGTCGGCCACGGGGTTCGAAACAACCCAGAGCCTCACGATCGACAAGCCAATAGGCCAGGTCTGGCCCGTCCTGCGCAATCCGCAAAAATGGTGGAGCAAGGAACACACCTATTCAGATGACAGCGCAAATCTGTATCTCGACGGTCAGGCCTTGGGATGTTTCTGCGAGCGGCTGGCTGACGGGGGGAGCATTGCCCATGCGCAAATTCTCTATATTCAGCCGCCACGCATGATCCGCATGAGCGGCGCGCTCGGCCCGCTTCAGGCCGAAGCGGTGACGGGCACGCTGACATGGGCGCTGGCACGCGAAGGCGATAGCGCGACTCGGGTGACGTTCACCTATATCGTTGCGGGCAATATCCGGGGTGGTGCGGAAGCGATTGCGCCAAAGGTTGATGAAGTGCTCGCGGTGCAGTTGCTTGGCCTCAAATCTGCCGCTGAATCGGTTCCGCCGCCGCCGAAGCAGCCGACAACACGCTGATCCACCCGATCAGGTCCTGCTCTGCGTGGCCTTTGCCGCGGCGCGTGCGCGTCCCGGCAGCGTCCGCAGGAAATAGCCGATCATACCAACGCCCACGATGGTCGGCAGTACCCAGATGATCGGGTTGAAGGCATGTTCGGGGAATAGCTCGATCAGCCCGACCGAAAGGAATGCCGTGTAGGCGGCGATGCCGGTTGCGACCATCGCCTTCAGATGTTCGGGGATGTAATCGCGTGGGCCGGGCGCGCGCCTGAACATATACCATAAATAGGTGGCGGTGGTGCCAAAGCCAATGATCGACACGCCGATCATCAGCGGCTGGTTCAGCATGATGCCCTGGACGAAGCAATTGGTGCCGGTCACGAGCACGGCAATCTGCAGCGCCACCATAGACCAGTGGCGGTTGGCGGCGTGGTGGCGCTTGTTGGCGACCATCTGCAGCCCATAGCGGGTCATGCTCATTGTCAGCAGCGCCAGATAGATCATCATCCAGCCAAACAGCCCCCGATAGAGCGTTTCGTCGGTTAGCTGCGGGTGCATCGCCAGCGGCCAGCGCAGCGACAGCAGCCCCATGCCCAATGCCATGAAACCGGCTGTATAGATGGATGTCGTGAATGCCTTGCCCCAGCGGCGGTGCGCCGGGCCGCCTTTTCGGGTCAGCACCGATCCCCAACAACTGGTGAGCGCAACCGCACCGGCGATGACGTGAACGACCAGAATGATGTTGAACAGCCAGGGCATGGGTTGGCGGCACCTCATATTTGCACGGCGACCAGCATGTTTTAGGGCCGCACGGTGCGCAAGGGTGATTATTGTTGGCCGGGCCATTTGCAGCGCGGGCCTGGGCAATGGGTGACCGCCAAGACAGTGCCGAATTTGCATGGATCGAAGCCGATTTGTTGATTGCAGCGATCCCTGGGCTGAGGTAATTTGACTTTGCGCGTTGCACTGCACCAGACCGCTTGACAGCTTGTGCGGTGCGGCCTAAGCGCGTGCTCTTCCGAACCACCGGTTGCCGGCGGCGCTTTCGCGCTCGCCGGTGTCGTGCGTTTAGGAAATCAACGCGATGAGATGGGGCCGGTGCAGCCATGCCAGGCCCTGTGGAGCAGGAGAAACACTTTCATGG
>JAIERC010000313.1 GCA_019747165.1 Sphingomonas sp.
TCGGAGAGCAGCGAATGGCAAGCGGTGGCGAGCAAATCCCCGGCAATGGCACCGGCGACGATGGCTATGATGAAGAGGGCTATGACGAAAGCCAGCGGGCCGAAATCCTGGAGGCCAGCGGCGGCGGCATCAGCGACGGCACGATCATGACCGATCTGATCCCCGATCTTGGCGGGGATGAGGAGATCGACAATCTCGATCGGCATGAATTCGACACGCCCAAAGGCGGCGAAGGTCGTCGTGATGGCGATGATCCCGATCGTGACTCCTGACTGGGCTGGCTTGACGACGCTGCGCAGTGGTCGCAGCATTGGCGGCGAGGGAGGGGCGCTGCGATGCCGATCGACAGCCGGGTTGATGCCTATATCACCAAACAGGCCGATTTCGCGCGGCCGATCCTGATCGAGCTGCGCGCGCGCATTCATGCCGCGAATCCCGGTGTGGTCGAGACGATCAAATGGGGGATGCCGTTCTTCACGCATGCGGGCAAACCGCTCGCGAATATGGCGGCGTTCAAGGCGCATGCGAGCTTTGGCTTTTGGCAGCGCGCGGGCCTGCCGACGGGGAAGGAGGGCGAAGCAATGGGCCAGTTCGGCAAGCTCACCACGCTGGCCGATTTGCCCGATTCCGAAAGTTTTGCCGCGATGGTGGCAGCCGCGGTCGCGCTGATCGATGGCGGTGCTGCCAAGCCGATGCGCCCGGCGCGTCCGCCCAAGCCCGCGCCAGTGGTGCCGCCGGAACTGGCAGCAGTGCTGGCGGCTGATCCTGTCGCCGCCACGCATTTCGCTGGTTTTGCACCGAGCTGTCGCCGCGAATATTGCGACTGGATCGGCGAGGCCAAGCGCCCTGAAACCCGCGACAAGCGCGCAGCCGAAGCCGCTTTATGGTTGCATGAGGGCAAGCGCCGTAACTGGAAACACGAAGCCTGCTGAGCGCGATCAGCGGCGGTCACCATCCCCGAAATGCGCGAGCACCGCGAGATCGCCTGCGCTGACCGGGGTGCCCGTGGCGTCGACCGGCGCGGCGCTGTTGGCGCTGGCGACGGGATCTGGCGCGGGCGCGGTACCGGCAATGTCATAGGCGGTCCACATGATCCCGGCGGCCCAGAGCATCGCCGACCAGCGGCTGCGGAAGAGTTTGGCAAACGGCATGGCGACAGTTTGCGCCCATACGGGTTAAGCGATTGCGCTGGCACAGGGTTAATGCGGCCAGCAGCGGTGCGTCTGCCAGGGCGGCGGGCGAAAGGCTTGTGCCGGGGCAACATGGGGCATAGTCTTGCACCGCCGTCCATTTTTCCCGTGCAGGAGCCCCCAACGATGCGCGCCCTATCCTCGATTGTTGCCCTTTCCGGCCTGGTAATGGCCGGTGGCCTCGCGCTCGCCCAGACCGCGCCGATGCCGCCCAAACCGCCCAAGCCGCCAATGGCTGGCATGTCGCCCGCCGACCACGCCCGGATGATGGCCGATCACGGCATGATGGATCATGGCAAGATCGTCGCCGCGCGGCAGGCGGGGTTTCACCTGACCATTGCCGCCTTCCTGGGCGTCAAGGCAGGTATTGCCCGCGGCGATGACGTGAAGAAGCTGGCGCTGCCGGCCGCCGCGATGGCGAGCTGGGGGGCGGTGATCCCGACGATGTTCCCGCCGCACAGCGACACGCCCGAAAGCGACGCGCTGCCAAATGTCTGGAGCGACCGCGCCGGCTTCGAAGCCGCCGCCGCCAAGATGAGCGCTGCCGCCCGCACGCTCGCCGATCTGGGCAAGGCGGGGGATACGGCGGGTTTTGCCACCCAGTTTGGCGAACTCGGCAAGACCTGCGGCGAATGCCACACCACTTATCGCAAGCCCGAAGAGAAGAAATAGGCCTGTGGTGTGAACGGGCCGCGAATGTTCCCTAATGTTCCCGCTGACCATGTGCTGCGCGGGGACCCCAGTGCGTGATGGCGATAGGCTGTTTGAACCTCGCCCCCCGTTCGGGCTGAGCCCTTCGACTGCGCTCAGGGCGAACGGGCTATGGTTTGGTCCAATCCAATGTCATCACACCCTAATCCGCCGCAACGTCGGTAAGCGTTGCCAATTGCGTGGGGAAGGCGGCGCGGGCAGCGGTTTGCGGATCGGCGGCGGCGTCCTGGCGAACTTCCCAGGGCGCGGCGAAGCGGCGCGGATCGAGCCGGGTGAGCAGCCACATCAGCAGCCTGTCGCTGGGCAGGCGCTTTTCAATGACGAGCTCGCCATTTTCCCAGATCTGCTCGGTCCGGCCGTTGATCGCGCGGTCAAAGGCCAGCGCGGAGAGGCGACCGACCGCGAGTTGTTCGGCGGTGTCCCAGGCGGCGGCAAAGGCGGGGGACCGGGCGCGCAGGCGATAGGCGCTGCGCGCGGACAGGCCAGCGCCGCTGGCCGCGATATGCACCGATCCGGTTTCGGCCAGCGTATCGAGGAACAGCCGCTGCCGCTGCGCGCTCCAGCCCGTCAGCCGCTTGCGACTGTCAGGCAGCGCGATGCCATCGAGCGGCTCGGCGGCGAGCGGGGCGGCGGTGTCGGGATCGGCGGCGGCAGTGGCGGGTGGGGCGTCGGGCAAATTTGGGGGCGGCAGCAGGTCCGTCGGCATGGGGCCCGCGCGATCAACGATCTGAACAAGCGAGATGCGCGGCCCGCCCTCCTCATCGGCAGCAGCTCTGGTGGCGTCGATCCGGTCGTTGGCGGCCAGCCAGGCGTCGAATTCCTCATTCGACATTTCGCGGGCTTCGCGGCGGCGGCGGGTCATCGGTGGCGCTCCTTTGATGTTTCAGGAGCGAAACCAGTTATACCTTTGGGGCCGTGTAGGACATATGTGGACGCCCCCGACGCAAGCAAAAAGTATTGGGGTAGGTATTTGGCGTTTGTGATCGGGTGCTG
>JAIERC010000426.1 GCA_019747165.1 Sphingomonas sp.
AACGCGCCACGATCGGCGTCGTGCTGGCGGGCGACAAGCGCGCGCGTGGCTGGCAAAGCGGCAAGGCGGTGGCGTTTGACGCGTTCGATGCCAAGGCCGAAGCCCTCGCGCTGCTCGCTGAAGCCGGCGCCCCGATCGATAACCTCCAGGTGTTCGGGGAAGCGGGCGAGACGTGGCACCCGGGGCAATCGGGCACGTTGCGGCTGGGGCCAAAGACGGTGCTGGCCAGCTTCGGCATGATGCACCCGCTGACGCTCAAGGCGTTTGACCTTGATGGCCCGGTCGCCGCAATCGAGCTCTATCTTGATGCCATCCCGGCCAAGCGATCCGCCAAGGGCGAGGGGGGCTTTATGCGCCCGGCCTTTGCCCCGCCCGCGCTGCAATCGGTCACGCGCGATTTCGCCTTCCTGGTGTCCGCCACGGTCGCTGCCGATGCCCTGGTGCGCGCCGTCAAAGGTGCAGACAAGACAGCAATCACGGCGGCGCGGCTGTTCGACGTGTTCACCGGCACTGGCGTCGAACCCGGCATGAAAAGCCTCGCTATTGAGGTGACCCTGCAGCCGGGCGACAAGAGCTTCACTGACGAGGCGCTGAAGGCGATTGCCGACAAGGTCGTCGCTGCCGCCGCCAAGCTGGGGGCAAGCTTGCGTGGCTGAGCCGCCGCGCCTGACCGGACAGGTGCCCTTGCTGCAAGTCTTCGACATGACGACCGCCTGGGCGTTCTACCGCGACATGCTCGGCTTCACCGTCGTCTCGCGCTCGCCCGAAGTCGATACGGATGAGGGGCGGTTCAGCCATTGGATGTGGCTCAAACGCGACGCGGTCGAAGTGATGCTCAACACCGCTTATGATTCGAACGAACGCCCGGACGCGATCGATGCTGCGCGCTGGGCCGGGCATGGCGATGTCTGCCTCTATATCGGATGCGACGATCTCGATTTATTGCACACGGACCTGCGCGCGCGCGGCCTCGACGTCGCGCCGCCCCACGATACGCCACATGCCATGCGCCAAATGAGCCTGACGGATCCCGATGGATATCAAATCTGCTTCCAAGGACCGAAATGATCGACATCGCCACGCCTGCGCTCTCCGCATCGATCAACCCGTTCGGCGCCGAACTTTCCTCGCTGCGCGATGCCGATGGCCGCGAGTTGATGACCGATGCCAACCCGGCATTTTGGCGGGGGCGCGCGCCGATCCTGTTCCCCATCGTTGGGCGGCTGAACGACGATGTGCTCTGGCTGGACGGCGCCTCCTATCGGATGGAGAAACATGGTTTTGCCCGGCGATCGATCTTCGATCCCGTTGATGTCACCGGCACCTCCGCTTCCTTTAGAATGACGGATAATGCCGAGACTTACGCCCAGTTTCCGTTTCATTTTCTGCTGGAGATCAGCTTTGCGATCACGGACGCGACGCTGGTGATGACGGCGACGATCGGCAATAGCGGCGATACGCCAATGCCGTTCAGCTTTGGCTGGCACCCGGCCTTTGCCTGGCCGCTGCCCTATGGCCATCCGCGGGACGATCACCGCATCGTCTTTGAAACGGAAGAGCCCGATATGCTGAAAGGCCTGACCCCGGAGGGCCTGATCGCCGAGGATCGCCCGACCCCGATCGACGGCAAAATGCTTCGCCTCGCCGATGCCCTGTTCGAGCGTGATGCGCTGATTTGGAACCCGATTCATTCGCAACAGCTCTGCTATGGCGCAAACACGGGCCCGCAGCTCGACATTGCCTTTCCCGATACCCCCCGGCTCGGCATCTGGACCAAGCCCGGCGCGCACTATATTTGCATTGAGCCTTGGCAAGGCATCGCCGATCCAGTCGGCTATCAGGGCGATTTCTGTGATAAGCCCGGGGTGATGATGCTTGCCCCCGGGGCGCAGCATCGGATCGAAATGCGCGTGACCGTTTCGGGATAACGATTCCCGATATGGTTAACGAGAATGCTTGCCATCCCCCCCAAGCGCGATAGGTTCCGCGCGAAGGGAAGCGCATATGGCCGATAGCGAATCGGGAAATGCCTGCGCGGCCTTTACCGAGTCCGAACTCGCAGAGCTGAGGAAGATCGCCGAAATCCATGAGGATGCCGGCGGTGGCTTGCTGTTGCTTGCCGCCAAGGCGGGTGAGGGCGCGGACAAGCTGATCGATTGGCTGCCGGACAATTTTGAGGACAAGCTGCAAGGCGTGGTCGATCTGGCGCTGCGGCAATCCTATGCCATTGCCTTTTCTACCCATGGTGGCCGCCGCAAGCGCGGCCGGAAAATACGCAATCGGGAGAGCTTTCATCGTTTTCTGGCGGGCGTTGCCGGGGCGATTGGTGGTGCCGGGGGTATTGCCACGACGCTCGCTGATCTTGCCTTCACCACCACGTTGATTCTGCGATCGATCCAGGAAATCGCCGTCAGCTATGGCGAGGATCTCGACGATCCGGACGTGCGCGCCCATTGCATCGCCGTATTCGGGACAGGTGGGCCGCTGGTCGATGATGACAGCCTTGATACAGCCTTATGGGCCGGCCGAATCGCGCTCAGCCACCAATCAGTATCGGCAACGATTCGCGCGGTCGTGCCCCAACTTGGCAAAACGTTGGGTGAAGGCCTATTGACGCGGGCCGCGCCATTGGTGGGGGCGGTGGCGGGCGCGGCGATCAACAGCGCGTTCATGGGCTATTATCAGCGCATGGCGCATGTGAATTTCCGCTTGCGTCAGCTTGCCGGTGACCACACGCCAAAGGAGATTCTAGCCTGTTTCGCGCGGGTCGTTGATCTAGAGCGCGAGCGGCGCAAGCAAAAGAACAAGAAGAGGCGATAACGCGCCGCCGCCCGATGCGGCGCACGGCGAATCAGCGCTGGCGTGGGCGATGCTCTCGACTTGCACGCGTCGCCCGCGTAGTCGCGCGCGATGACCCAGTTGAACGACCG
>JAIERC010000355.1 GCA_019747165.1 Sphingomonas sp.
CCTTCGCCTTGGCCGGATCGGTGTGGTCGAGTTCGTTCGCCTTGTCCTCGAGCTTGGTGTCCATCGTCTTGGCGAGCAAAATCATCTGCTCCAGCCGCCCCATCGATGTCCACAGATTGGCGCGTTCGGTGTCGATCGCGGCATTGTCCATCAACAGCTCGTCCTTGCCGCTGGAAAGCGACTTGAGAATCGATGAAATATGCGTTTGTGACGATTTATAGCTGTCGAAATAATTGCGCATCGAATTGCCGAACGGAATGATGCCGAACAGCTTTTTCGGCGCGAGCATTTTTTGCGCAGGATCGAGATCCTCGATCGTGCGGCGCAGCGACGCAAGATCGGCGCCGACCCCCGATTCCTGGTCCATCGCGCGCACCGGGCGATCGAGGAAGCGGTTCGACTGGCCTGCCGCCTCGCGGATTTCCTTTTGCCCCATCGCGCTGATCGCATCGACGCGCTTGCCGAATTCGGGCGAGTTGACGTCCTGCGCGACCAGATCGGCAATGAAGGTGTCGACCCGCTCGTCGAGCTTTGTGCGCGTGGCATCGTCGACGGGGACGAGGCCAGCGGCCTTTTCGGGCGCGACGACGGGTACCGGATCGGGCGGCGTCAGCTTGAGTGTCTCGGTCACGGTTTCGGTCGCGGTCGCCATGCATTTCCTCCACACCAGCCCAACGCCTTCAATGGCGCCGATACCGGTTCGGTTCAAGTGTGTCAGCTATGTAACACGCGCGGCGGGGGAGGCAAGGGCTCAACGATACGTTCAGTGTCGTAATCGCGCCAGTTGATCGGCCGGAAATGAAAAATTTGGGTGCTTCAGTATTGAACTCGTCTGATCGATAAATAGATCAAATATATAGTTCCAATAATTTCCATCCATTAGTTTTTAATACAGAAGTAAATTGTATCTATATAAACAAAAACGAAATATGTATTTGATCGCATCATTCAATTAAATTTTATCTAACTTGATGTTCTAGGCAATTAAATTTCCGATATTTCGCAAAGATCTGTCAATAACATGCTATTGATCTCTCATTCATTTCGACATATGTTAAGATTCGGTAAAAAAAGGGAGATGGAAATGTCGATGCTTGAAACGAGTTTTGATGGTTCGTCGGCTGGTCTGATGCTTCCAAATGTGACGGATGGTTTCATAAAGATATATTTAGCGGGGGAACTCGCAGCAGGCGGTGCCGATAGGCGGTTATTCATGCGTATTAATGGGCGTGATTCAGGTTACACCGGGTTTGTCAAAATGGAGGGTCATGCCGCCTTGGGTGAATGGGATGGGTCGGGCGCTTACATTGGCCGAAGCGGCTGGAATTTAGACGCCAGTTTTTCTGCTGAAATTCTCGTGGCTCGTCATGACAAAATGAAGTCAATTGTTACGAGCGGGCTTTCGACGTTCCTAATGGCAAATAACAAGATCATTGGTATGCAGCATCATAGCTCGATACTTTCAAATAGTGGTATAAGCAGTTTGGAGTTTTTATTCAACGGCGGGGTAGCGTCCGGAGTTGTTAGGGTTCAACACTTTTAGTTAAAGAAGTTTGGTATATTTACCGCTACAGTGTACCCCTGATCGATGTGTCGACCATCGATCGCTTGCTTCGACAAACATATCTTTTATTATATTCTCCTCGCCCTCGACGCTCATGACCACTATGGGTCGTCGCTACCTTTGTAACCTTTCGCGCTCCTCTCCCCGCGCCAGCCGCGTCGCGACCCCAGCCGACAGCATCAACTGCAGCTGGTGGTAGAGCAGCAGCGGCAGGATCGCCGCGCCCGCCACCCCCGGCGGGAACAGGATGCGGGCCATCGGCGCCCCGGTGGCGAGGCTCTTGTGGCTGCCCGCGAACAGCAACGTCGCGCGGTCGGCGGGCTTGAGGCCTAGCGCGGCGCCTAGGCCCCAGGCGGCAGCGAACGTGGCGATCAGCACCGCCGCCATCACGCCTGCCAGCTCAACCAGCGTCACCGCGCTGATCCGCGCCCATAGCCCTTCGCTCGCCGCTTGTGCAAAGGCGACATAGACCGCGAGGATGATCGTCAGCTTGTCCATCATGCCCGCCAGCTTCGCGTGCCGCTCGACCGTCGGCAGCACGCGGGCCCGCAGCACCTGCCCGAGCGCAAACGGCAGCAGGAGCAGCAGCGCGACCTTGCCCACCGCCTCCAGCGACACGCCACCCATCGCCCCGCCGACGAGCAGCGCGAACAGCAAAGGGGTCAGCACCACGCCGAGCAGGTTCGACGCCGCCGACGCGATCACCGATGCGGCGACATTGCCGCGCGCGATCGAGCTATAGGCAATCGACGACTGCACCGTCGTCGGCAACACGCCGAGGAAGACGAGGCCGAGCAGGATCTCGGGCGCGAGCCGCCCGCTCAGGCCCGCGCGCACCGCGAGCATCGCCAGCGGGAAAAGCGCATAGCCAAAGCTCAGGATCGCCAGCTGCAACCGCCAATGCTTCGCGCCTGCCGCCACCGCTTGCGGGCTCAACCGTGCGCCGTGGAGGAAGAACAGCGCAAAGATCGCCGCATTCGATGCCCAGCCGATCGCCACCAGCAGGCCGCCGGTCGCGGGCAGCAGCGTCGCCACGATCAATGTCGCGACCAGGATCATGATAAAGCGATCGGGCAGGAATCGGCCAAGGCGTGTCATTGGTTGCGCGGCGTAGCGGGCAGCATCGGTGTGCGCAAACCGACAGCAGCGGCGCAGCCCTTCCCGCGCCGCAACATTTACGCTATGCGCGCGGCCAGCCTTTATCCCGTAGACATATCAGGACACATTATGAGCCTCCGCAACGTGGCGATCATCGCCCACGTCGATCACGGCAAGACAACGCTTGTCGACCAGCTTTTCCGCCAATCGGGCACCTTCCGCGACAATCAGCGCGTCGAAGAGCGCGCGATGGATTCGAACGATCTCGAAAAGGAGCGCGGGATCACGATTCT
>JAIERC010000414.1 GCA_019747165.1 Sphingomonas sp.
GGCCATCGGCGTCGGTACGGGCGCGTTCCTCACCCGTCGTCATGCCCTTTTCCTTCAGCATGTTCGACGTGATTTCGAACCCGCCATTGTCGGGATATTGATAGGACCAATACCATTGGTTGCCGATTGCCTTGAGCGTGATCGCATTAGCCGGCGCTGGCTTGTACTGTGCCTGCAACAGCCCGATCGAGGGCACCGCGATCAGCACCAGAATGACGACCGGGGCCAAGGTCCAGATCACTTCGATCATCGTGTTGTGCGATGTCTTCGACGCCACCGGGTTGGCGGCGCGGCGATAGCGGAACATCACCCAAAGCAGCAACAGCAGCACAAAGACGGAAATGACGGTGATCACGGGCACCAGAATGTCATCATGCATCCAGGCAGCGCGACGACCGGTCGGTGTGACCTGTGCCTGTACACCGATGAATTTGTCGGTTGGCTGGCCGACACCAGCGACGGGCTGGATATCCGGGCCACCGTCTAGCGTCAGCAGTGGATCGGGTGCCGTCGTGGCAGGCGCCGCAGCGTCAGCAGGGGCAGCGGTTGGCGCTGCCACCGTCACGCCGGTTGCGGGCGTTGCGGCTGATTCCTGCTGAGCAGTCGTCTGTGGTGCCGCCTGCGCGCCGACCAGACCGACGCTGCCGAGCACGAGCCCGACCGCCAGCATGAGTGATCTTACCCCCGTTTTACGCCCGGTATTTCGCATTTCGAATCGTCACCTTGAATGTTGGTTCGGTGCAGTTTTATGGGGCTTATCAGTCCCGCGCCTTAGCTGGGATACGCCCTTTAGACGGGGCCTATACGCAGGAGGTCCTCTAGCCTCAAGCTTTTCGCAGCCTTTTTTGGCGCGCACGTCCTTAACGAGCGTTGCGCAGCTGACACAGCGATCCTATCACGCCGCGCGACAGTCCCCAAGGTTAAAAGCCTGCAAGGCCCGCCAGCAAGGATGAATGGGATGATGACGCAAGACGAGGTGCTGGCCGAATTTCGGGAGGCGGGGGCCCTGCTTGAGGGGCATTTCATCCTGTCATCGGGTTTGCGCTCGCCGATCTTCCTGCAAAAAATGCTGGTGTTTCAGGATCCGGTGCGCACCGCACGGCTCTGCGTTGCGCTTGCTGAAAAGATCACCGCCCAATTTGGGCAGGTCGATCTGATCGTGTCGCCGGCAATGGGCGGAATCATCCCCGGTTATGAAACCGCGCGGGCGCTTGGGTGCAATGCGGTGTTCGTCGAACGCGATAATGGCGTGTTCCAACTGCGCCGCAATTTTGAAATTCCGGCGGGCGCGCGCGTGGTGATGGTCGAGGATCTGGTCACCACCGGCCTATCGTCGCGGGAATGCATCGCAGCGATCCGCGATTATCCGGGCCAGTTGCTTGGTGCAGCCTGCCTGATTGATCGATCGAACGGCACCGCCGATATCGGCGTACCGCTGGTCGCGTTGTGCACGCTGGATATCCCTAGCTATCCGGCCGATTCGCTGCCGCCCGAACTGGCGGCGATCCCGCCGGTGAAGCCCGGCAGCCGGGGGCTGGCGGCATGAGTGACACATTGCGGCCTGATTATCTCCGACTTGGCGTCAATATCGATCACGTGGCGACCGTGCGCAACGCGCGCGGGGTCGGCTATCCTGATCCAGTGCGCGCCGCGCTGGTTGCCGCAGCGGCGGGGGCCGATGGCATTACCGCGCATCTGCGCGAGGACCGGCGGCACATTACTGACGATGATATTGCCCGGCTGATGGCCGAGCTGACGATTCCCCTCAATCTGGAAATGGCCGCGACCGACGAGATGCTTGGCATCGCACTCGCCCATCGTCCACACGCCGTTTGCATCGTCCCCGAAAAACGCGAGGAACGCACCACGGAGGGGGGACTTGATGCAGCGGGCCAGCATAACCGGCTGAAGCGGCTGGTTGATCTGCTCGGCGAGGCCGGGTGCCGGGTGAGCCTGTTCGTCGAGCCCGACCCGCGGCAGATCGACGCGACATTGCGACTTGGCGTCCCCGTGGTCGAGCTGCATGTCGGCCATTATGCTGAATTGGTGGGCGACGCGCAGGCCGCAGAATTGCAGCGCTTGGCCGATGCGGCGGCGCTTGCCGCCAAGAACGGCATTGAAGTTCATGCCGGGCACGGCCTGACGCTGGACAATGTCGCGCCGATCGCCGCTATCCCGCAGGTCAAGGAACTGAATATCGGCCATGCGCTGATCGCCGAAGCAATCTTCATGGGGTTGGGCGGCGCGGTGACGGCGATGCGTACCGCGATGGACGCCGCCCGGTGACAGCCAGTCGGCCCGATGCGCTGCGACCAATGCCGCCAACAATGGCCTTGCCGGTTCGCGTGCTGGTGGTTTTGCAAATCCTGCTGTGCACGGCCATTGCCACGAGCCCGCTGATCGTAGCGCTGGCGCTGAAACCTGACCTGTCGACACGGGCTGTCATCGATGTGCTGGCTGAGCGCGTCTTTACGGGTCTCGTGGTCAGCATTGGGATGATCGGCTTTGCCCTGCTTGGCTGGGCGCGATTTGGGCCGACGACCGTCATTTGCGTCATGCTGTTTTTCTGCCCAACGCTGGCGGCGTTGTATTTTGCTGCCTTGGGGTTTCGATGATCATCGGGCTGGGATCTGATCTGTGCAATATCGAGCGGATTCAGGCCTCGCTTGATCGCTTTGGGGATCGTTTCGAACAGCGCGTCTTTACCGCTGTCGAACGTGCCAAGGCCGGTCAGCGTCCGTTCACCCGCGCCGGCACATATGCCAAACGCTTCGCTGCCAAAGAGGCATTTTCCAAGGCGGTGGGAACGGGATTTAAACGCGGCGTGTTCATGAAGGATATCGGTGTGGTCAATGCCCGCAGTGGCGCACCGACATTGGCGCTGACTGGCGGGGCCAAGGCAAGGCTTGACGCGATGATACCTGAAGGCCACCTCGCACGCATACATTTGACGCTGAC
>JAIERC010000258.1 GCA_019747165.1 Sphingomonas sp.
CCCTGATCGCGCAAGAGAATGGCTATACCAATGTTGGGCTGCATGTAGACCCACAAGACTGGCAGGCGCAGTCGGCAGACGAGATCGTTCAATCGGTTATTGCGCAAGTCGAGGACCGCTCGGGCGACGAGACCCGTCAAATCATCCTGCTGCACGACGGCGGTGGCGATCGGCGTCAGACCATCAAGGCGTTACCCAAGATCATCGATGAGCTTCGCGCGCGGGGGTATCAGTTCGTCAGCGTAGCGACATTGGCCCGGTTGAGCCGCGAAAATACCATGCCCCCAGTCGTCTCCGGGGACATGATCGCGGTGCAGGCCGATACCGGGCTTTTCATCTTGTTGTCGGCGCTGGGTAAGGCGCTGAACTGGATATTCCTCGCAGCGATCCTGATTGGCATGGCGCGCGCGCTCATCATGACCAGCCTTGCCTTTCTGCAATATGACCATAGCCGCCACCAAGTGCGACCGCCGATTAATCCATCGCTGCTGGTGACGGTGATCATCCCGGCCTTTAACGAAGAACGCGTCATCGAAGCGGCGGTCCGGCAAGTGCTGGCCAACCGCGACGCGCATATAGAGGTTTTTGTCGTCGATGACGGATCGACCGATGCCACGGCAGCGATTGTCCGGGCCGCCTTTGGCGACGATCCTCGGGTTCAGCTGATATCCTTGCCCAATGGGGGCAAAGCAAAGGCACTTAATCATGCCATTGGTTTGGCGCGTGGCGAAGTGTTGATCGCCCATGATGCTGACACCTTGTTTGGCACGGATACCATCGCTCGACTTGCGCGCTGGTTCGCCGATCCCCGAATTGGCGCGGTTGCGGGTAATGTAAAGGTTGCCAATCGGGTCAATCTGATCACGCGCTGGCAGGCGATCGAATATGTCACGTCGCAGAATCTGGAACGTCGCGCGTTGGCCGCGGTCAACAGCATCACCGTTGTTCCTGGGGCCGTGGGGGCATTCCGGCGTGCAGCCCTGGTGCCGGGCTATCCCGAAGACACCATGGCTGAGGATCAGGACCTGACGATCCGGATCCAGCGCAACGGATGGAAAGTGATCTATGATCCATCAGCCATGGCCTGGACCGAGGTGCCTGAAAGCTTTGCCTTATTGGCCCGCCAGCGATTTCGATGGGCATTCGGGACGCTGCAATGCCTGTGGAAGCACCGGTCAATCCTGTGGACGTTCAAGCCAATTGGCTTGGCCCTGATCGGCATTCCACAGGCGTGGGTCCTGCAGATCGGTTTTGCCCTGATCGCGCCGCTGATTGACCTGTTGCTTGTCTTCAATATCGCCTCCGCGATCGTCCAATGGCTTCAGCATGGCGCTGGCGAAGTGCGGGTGGATGTTGCCGTCTTGGCGCTCTACTGGTTTGGCTTCACGATCATCGACGCCCTGTGTGGCTATGCGGCCTATGCGATGGAGCCGCGTCGCGAACGCTGTCCGGTCTTGTTGCTGATCGCCCAGCGGCTTGTCTACCGCCAGCTGATGTATTGGGCGGTCATTCGCGCGATCATGGCGGCGCTGCGGGGCCCGTCGGTGCGGTGGGGCAGGCCGAAGCGTCGGGGCCAGTTCGGCATCCGCCGTAAGCGGTTGTTCTTCCGGCGCTTGAAATCAACTTGAGCAAGTGGAAACTAGAGTCTGATGACTTTGGATTGGACCAACCCAAACCCCGTTCGCCCTGAGCGAAGTCGAAGCCTGTCCTTGCATATTGGGTCTGGCATCGATTTCCGAATCATGTTGGTCTTCGAGCTGCCGAGGCGGGGTTCATGAACCCCGCCTCGGCGGAGCGGGTGGGCTGTGCCTGTCCTTGGGCTTGCGGCTCGTGATTCTCAGCAGAGCCGCCCGTTCCATCCATGGTCGTCTCGAACGGTTGGTTGGACTTCGGGTCCGCATGCAAGGCTGAGGAATCGTGATTATGCACCACGCCCATTATGTTGCTGTCGATGTGTCGAAGGCGATGCTCGACGTGGCTCTGCCAGCGCCTTGGCGAACGCCGAACACGCCATCCGGGCTGGTCGCGCTACGCCGGCAGCTCGACCGGATCGAGCACCCGCACGTCGTATACGAAGCAACCGGTCGCTATGGCAGGTTGCTTGCGCGCAGCATGGGCGAGGCCGGGATCGCATTCAGTGCCGTCAATCCGCGGCAGGTTCGCGATTTTGCACGTGCTGCTGGGCAACTCGCCAAGACCGACGCCATTGACGCTGCCGTGATCTTGCGGTTCGCTCGTGCCATGGAGCCCGCCCATACGCCCCGAACACCTGAAAATCAGGCGCGCATCGCTGAACGCGTGCGCAGGCGGCGGCAACTGGTCGATATGCTCGCTGTGGAAAAACAGCGGCTCTCGGGCCTTGATGATGCTGACAGCATCGCTTCGATCCAAGCCCATCTGGCCTTCCTACAAGGCCAGATCGCCACTGCCGACAGCCAGATCCAGTCGGAAATCGCGGCTGACCCGATGCTTGCCCGCCGCGCCATGCTGCTCCAGTCCATCCCCGGCATCGGTGCCGTCACGGCGGCCATACTGATCGCAGAACTCCCCGAGCTGGGCTTTGTCGACAAAAAGCAGATCGCAGCCCTCGCAGGCGTTGCCCCCATGAACCGCGACAGCGGCCAGTGGCGAGGCCAGGCGCATATCGCTGGCGGCAGGCTCTCGGTCAGATGCGCCCTGTACATGGCAACACTACCCGCAATCCGCTTTAACCCGTCCATCCGCGACTTTTACCAGCACCTGCGGGCACAGGGCAAAGCGCCCAAACTCGCCATCACCGCCGCCATGCGAAAACTCATCATCATGGCCAACGTCATCCTTCATCACGACAGGCCATGGACACCCAATGCCACTTGACCAACAATACGGTTGCTGAGCGCCTGCCTTGGCAGGCAGTCGAAGGGGGCATGCGGAGCGTGTGGGCTTCGACTTCGGCCATATTGGCCGAAGTTTATCCTGAGCGCCTGCCTTGCAGGCAGT
>JAIERC010000143.1 GCA_019747165.1 Sphingomonas sp.
TCTCCTGGCTCTGCGTATCGGGCATCACGATGATGGTCTTATAGCCCTTGGCATTGGCGACCAGCGCCAGCCCGATACCGGTATTGCCTGCCGTTCCCTCCACGATCGTACCGCCCGGCAAAATCGCGCCGCGCGCCTCGGCATCCTCGACGATGTAGAGCGCTGCCCGGTCCTTTACCGACGCGCCTGGATTGGCGAATTCGCACTTGGCGAAAATCTCTCCGCCGCTGGCAGCACTGGGGCCAGCGAGCCGAACAAGCGGGGTGTTGCCAATCAGGGCGAGGCTATTGGGGATCGTGGTCATGGCGCCATCAATGGCGACGCGAACCGCGCGCTGCAACCCACCGAAACTGTCGATCGGCCAACAACCACTATCAAACCCCCGCTAGCGCGCGGCGACTCCAGCCGCCACCAGATGCGCTGGCAACCGCCTGCTCAGCCACAGGAAAAACATCCGGTAATCACTTACCAGCGACCAGAGCGGATAGGTAAAGGTCGCCGGCCGGTTCTTCTCCACCGCGAAATGCGCGGGCCAGGCCATGCCATAGCCGGCCAGCGGCACCAGCGCCCACCACCAACCGCCCAGCACGATCGCTACGGCCGCAAAACCGAAGGTCATCGCCGTGCCGACATAATGCAGCGTTCGGGTTTCCGGCTTGGCGTGCTCCCGCAGATAATGCGGCCAGAAATCGGCGTATGTGGTGATCTTGGTCATTTCCCCACCCTACCGCCGAATGCGCCCGACGCAAGCGAAGGGCTGCGGCGCCCTCACGCACCGCAGCCCGTTGCATGCCCCCTTATTTCTTGGTCTCAGCGAGGAAAATAAAGGAATAGTCAGAGGCATAGGGCGCCGGCGCGTTCGCCCCGGTCTTGGCGACCTTGCGCACTTCGCCCTGCAATGACTTGCCCGGCGAAATCGACGCGAAGCTGTGGCAATCTAGGCAGGAATTAGAACTCTGCTGGAACGATTCCATTGTCGTATTGGCAACGATCTGGGTCACGCCGCCTGCCCCGCCTTGCGGCATCGGATTTCCCTGAGTCAGCGGCACGCGCAGTCCCGGTCCCGGCGGCGGCGACGGCAGCGGTGCCTGCGGCCACTGGACATTGATCAACCGGTAATAGTTGAACACCGATTTCGGCGGCAACAGGCCCCACACATAGGCGGTCACGCTATTCGCCGTGGCATCGACCGGATTGAGCCGAGTGATCTGCATCGGCTTGTCATATGGGTCGCAAGGCTTGGCGCTGGCTCCAGCAGTACCGGGCTCGCACCGCACCGGCGGCACGTTATGCTTGCATTGATAGGTCGGGTCGGTTGCCGGCGTGCATTTGGGATTGAAAAAGCTATAGGCCAGCGTTGGCTTCTGGTTCGGGTTGGCGGGCAGCATCGGTGCCGAAAACCCGCCATTCGCTGCCTCGTCGGGGGTGTTGTCGATCTGTTCGAACGTTGCCCATACCCAAGGCGCTTTCGGGAAGATCTTGCGCGCAATATGAAGACCGACCAGGCCGACGGTCACCATTCGCACTTTCTTCGTAACCGGATCGACAATCTCCGCCTGCGCCGTTTTGTACCGGTAATCGAGCGAATGGTCAGCAGGCAGCGGCGTCCATGCCGCCTTGATTTCCATTGCGCCCACGCCTTGGCCAAATTTGACGATGTTGCCAGCACAATCGGTGTCGTCCCACCCCTGAGCAACATTGCCGAGCGGCAAGTTGAACCCGCCCCGTTTGGGCGCGCTGGGCGGTGGCGGCGGGCCGTCGGAAATCGCTTTGCCTGGCTGGCTTGCGCAGGACTGCTGCCCGGCGGCGGTCGTCAGATCGAATCCGGCCTGGGTAATGAACTCATATTCGTCCTGGTTCATCATGATTTCATAATAGGTTATGTCGCCGCGCTGGCTGGTCAACCAGTGATGGCCCCCGCCTGCCTGGGTTATGTCCGACAAATCGAGCGTCCCGAGCTTGGCTGTGCGCACCAGTGACTTGATGGCGGGCCGCTTGGCCTGCCACAGGCCCTTCAACGTCCCGCTATTGCCGAAGACGTTAGCCGCCTCCAGATAGCTTTCCCAAACAGTCGGGGTCACATCGCCCGGCGTGCCGAAGCTTGCCCAGGGCGCGTTAGGGTTGGGAAAACCAGGCTTGGTCGGATCGGCCTGCCAGTTGAGCGCAATAAAGGCCTGCCACGAATTGCAGTTAAGCTGAACCTGATTGCTGCCAATCTGAGTCGGCAGACTCGAAGTCGTCCCGGGCGCTAGCTTGCCGCATAGTTGCGGTATCGGACTCGGTCCAGCCACAAGAGTTGGTGATGTTGCCCCCTTGCACCCGGACAGAGAAATGCCGATGATTGCGGATAGACAGCTTAAGTGAATATGTGATCGACGCAGTGTCATTATAAACCCTCCCTCTAAACGTACTCTCATTCGTTCTTTTACTAGATATTACACGCTAACAAAAAAGGCGGGTAAGTCTCTTGTTTTCATCGTTTTGAGGACCAATCCAGAGATGCATCCGCTTAACGTGCTCCAACCGGGGGCAATTGACGAATCGCTAATTCCATTTTTCAATACATATTTGTGAAGATTATTACGGATAACTGATCAAAGTAAATACTCATTGTGCGTAACCGGTCGTCATGAAGAGCAGAATTATCTGATAACTCTTGCCTTACTGTATAACTGCGTTCGGGGCGGCGGGCGGAGCGACCACTACCGGCTTGCCAAAGAACGCTTTCAACGCGCGGCATTTCGGCTATGTTCTCTCAATGTTCACACCGGCACCTAAGGCCGAATCGCCCACACTTCCCCGTCTACCGACGCCGGCTGCGCAAAACCGATGGAGGCCCGCGACTTCCGCAACGCTGCCCACCGCGATTGGGGAAGAGTTGACGCTACCCCCGCGCCCGCTGCGATGGCTGTTCCTCGATCTCAACAGCTATTTCGCCAGCGTCGAGCAGCAATTAAACCCGGCGCTGCGCGGCAAGCCCA
>JAIERC010000348.1 GCA_019747165.1 Sphingomonas sp.
CGACCGCTTCGCGCAGATCGCCCTCGCTGGTCTTGTCTGCGCGCACGACGAGCATGATCTGGCCGACATGCAGCGCGAGCGTTGCCGCAGGCGACGCTGCCAATGCTGGTGGTGAATCGAAAATAACGATCCGGCGGGGATCGGCATCGAGCAACTGCTGCAACAACGCCGGGGTCCGGTCGCTGGCCAGCAATTCAGTATCCTGGTTGCTCTTGGTGCCCGCCGGCAACAGGCTAAGCTGCGGGATGTTGGTCTGGATCACGCAATCCTCAACATTGATCGCGGGATTGGCGAGCGCATCGAGCAGTCCCGGCCCTTCGGCCAGGCCGAGCCGCTCCATCACATCAGGCTTGGCAAAATCAGCATCAACCAGCAGAATTTCGGTGTCGCGTTCCGCCGCCATCGACAGCGCGAGGTTGAGCGAACAATAGGTTTTGCCCTCATTGGGATTAGCCGAGCAGACCAGAATTGTCCGCGAACGATCCCCTTCCGCTGCCTTCACCGCACGCGCTGTCAGCAACAATTGGCGCTTCACAAGGCGAAATTCCTCCGCCAGCGGCCCGATGGCGGCGCCGGGGACGATCAAGCCCTGTTCGGCCAATATGCCGCGATCGATCAGCGCCGTCTGGCCGCGCTGCTCAAGCTCACGCCGCCCATCAGAGGCAGTTGGAGACGGCGCGCGCGCGCGCGCGATCGCTTCAATCTCTAAATTCAACGGCAACGGCGTCGGATGAGGATCGGCTGCTGGGACTGGCGGGCGAATCGATGCCCCGCCGCGCAGCTCGGCCTGAAAATCATAGATCGCCGCTGCTCGTTCGAGCAGCGAGCCGCCGGTCCGAATTGGGCGCATCTCACTCATGCTGCCAACCCCCGCTGTAAGAATTCGACGCCGATCAGCGCGATATAGGCAACGCCCAGCCCGCCGGCCCCACCGGCAAAATAGGTCAGCCGCTTGGCCCGCATTGCCCGCTGGGCATCGGTCACCATCTCACCGATCGACCCGATGACCGGCATGCCTGTTGCGCGTTCAAGCCGGCTTGCCGTGGCGAAGGTGGCCCGCAAATGGCCAAAGGCGAATGCCGCGCCAATGCCAGCGAAAATCCCGGCGACCAACACCCCCGTCAGCAACAGCGGCCGATTGGGAGCGGTTGGCGCGCGCGGTGCAGTGGGCGGGTCGATCACGCTGAATTTGATCGCGTCAGTTTGGTTCTGGACCTGGCCACGCAGCTTGATGTCCTCGCGGTCGCCAAGGAGCTTGTCATATTGATCTTTAAGCACCTGATAGTCGCGTTCCAACTGTGCCTGTTCGGCGGCGACGGCGGGATCACCGTTCAGCTTCGCCTGAAGCTGATCGAGATCATTTTGCAGCTGGGCTTTGCGCGCGGTGAGCGCGGCGACCTGGGCCTGTTTGTCGGCGCGGAGCGACTGAAGCGAGAGATAGGCGGGATTGTTGGCGCTTGCCGCCGCTGTGCCCAAAGGTTCGGCGCGCGCTGCGCCTTGCGCCTGGGCGAGCTGACTTTTGAGCGCGACGACATCAGGGTGCGATTCAGTGAAGCCACGGCCACGCGCCTCGGCGAGCTGACCCTGGATGGCGTTGACCCGCGCGCGCGCCGGGCCAGCGATACCGCCACCTAGGCCAGCGATGCTGGCCGGCACGCCTGCCATTTGGCCCGTCAGCGCCGCCAATCCACTCTGCGCGGCGGCGAGGTCGCTATCAACCTGCGCCATCTGGCTGCGGGCGTTGCCAATCCGATCGTTCAGGGTGCCGGTGCCCGGCAGCGACCCCAGATACCGATTCTGGAAATCCGCGCGCTTGGCTTCGCTGTCCTGCAACTGCTTCTGGCGCTGGGCAAGCTGGCCATCGAGGAACTGGAGCGTCTGGCTGGTTTCATCGCGATTTCCGGCGAGATTTTCCTCCACGAATATGTCGATTAGCTTCTGCACGATCTGGCGGGCAAGCTTCGGGCTGGTCGAATTGGCGGTAATTTCAACCAGATTATCCTGTTGCGCGGTAATCTTGATCGCGGCCTGCAGTGCGGCCACCCGATCAGCGACATCTCGATCATTCGCGACGGTGGCAGCCAGATCGGTGCCGCGAACCACCTTGGCGAGGTTGACGGACGCGGTCAGCGTCTGACGGACGCGATCCATATCCCTGGATTGTTCGTCAGCGGTAATGCCGATCTTGCTCGGCAGGATCGACTGCATCTGCACCGAGATGCGTGCGCGCGACAAATAGCTGTTCGGAATCTGCGAGACCAAAAGCCAGCCAAGCACACACACCGCCCAGGCCACCGCCAGCGCAAGCCAACGGCGGGTCCAGATCCCGTGGAGCGCAAGGCGCAGCTCGTCGTAAAGGCCGTTCATGCCATCATCCTCAGAACATGCTTTCCGGGATGATGATGACGTCGCCGGGCTGCAGCTTCACATTGGCCGAGGAGTCACCGTTTTTGAGCAGGCTTGAGAGCCGCAGCGAAAATTCGGTCTGGCGACCGGTGTTGCGATCATAGCGAACGAGCCGCGCCTTGTTGCCAGCGGCATATTCGCTGAGGCCGCCAACCGCGATCATCGCGTCAAGCAGCGTCATGTTGGCGCGATAGGGCAATGACGCCGGCTTTTCGGTCGCGCCGACGATGCGCACCTGCTGGCTGAAGGTCCCTGAGAAATTCTCGACGATCACCGAAACGATCGGGTCCTTGATATATTCGCCAAGCGCAATCTTCATGTCATCGGCCAGCATTGCTGGGGTCTTGCCGACGGCGGGCATGTCACTGATCAGCGGCGTGGTGATCCGGCCATCGGGGCGCACTTGCACTTTTGCGGACAGTTCGGGATTACGCCAAACAAAGATGTTGAGCTGATCGAGCGGCCCGATCACATATTCCTCGCCGGGCTGTTCCTGCGAGGCAACAAAGGCAGCGGGCGGCAATTCGGGGCGACCGCCGCCGGGAATGCACCCCGACAGCAGCATTGCGACCGCGATCG
>JAIERC010000144.1 GCA_019747165.1 Sphingomonas sp.
GATCGCCAGGCCATGGCTTGTCGAGCGGCACCAGGCCCATGGACCGCCATTCGGCCATTGATTTCCATCCGCTATGGCGATCAAACACCCGACCACAGCGCGGCGAACGCACGCGATTGGGTGCCCCTGAGCGATCAAAGCTTGATGGCACTGCCACGGCCAAACCCCAAGGCTGGCCAGGCCGCCACCCCGCATCGACGAAATAATTGGCGATCGAGGCCAGCGTATCAGCCTCATTCGTCCAGATATCAGCGCGGCCATCGCCATCGCCGTCCCGCGCCACGCGCATATAGACCGACGGTAGAAATTGCGGATTGCCGGTTGCCCCTGCCCAGCTGCCCTTCAGCTGTTCGCGTGGCACGCCGCGATCGATCATCTTCAGCGTTGCGATAAATTCGCTCGAGAACAGTTCGCGCCGCCGCCCTTCATAAGCGAGCGAAGCAAGCGCGCGGGGCAGATCGAAATTGCCGGTAATCGCCCCATAATTGGTTTCATGGCCCCAAATGGCGACCATGATCGATTCGGGGACGCCTGTTTCGCGTTCAATCGCAGCGAGGCGCGGACGCTGCGCAAGATAGGCCTGACGCCCTCGGTCGATCCGTGACTGATCGACATGACGCGCACGATAGGGCGCGAAATCAGGGATGGGCGCATTGGGATCGGCACCCGGCTGCGCGCGATCCAGCTCAACAACGCGCGGATTATAGGTAAGCGTAGGCACCACAGCGTCGAGCGTTGCCCGGCTGACGCCGCGCGATTCGGCCTGCGCCGCGAGCGTCTGCAGATAGGCCTGAAAACCGGATTCATCCTGTGCGGTTGCGGTCGTGCCCAGCGCAGCACCAGCCATCACGACAGCAATACCGGTCAAGAGACGCCTGAAGATCATTGCTGTGTTCGCCATCCCTTAGCGTTTGCCACAGCCTCACCGTGACATGAACCCCTAGCAGCAACCCCCTTGCACAAAAGTTCATAGCCGACATATGCGTGCTGCGTGCGGACAGGTGGTTTAAGGCAGCGGTCTTGAAAACCGCCGTGGGTGCAAGCTCACCGTGGGTTCGAATCCCACCCTGTCCGCCATAACCTCTTCAGTTTATATTGTTTTGTGGCGCTAAGACCGGGCCAGGCCGCAGGTTGGCGATGACTTTTGTGGTCATTTGGTCGATCTGTCGCCAAGTCAAATCGCTCCGCACGCGGGGCAAGGGCAACCTCAGGAAAAGGGTTTCCAGCACCTGGCCTTTACCTCGGCGTGGGAATTGCAGGCCACGCGGGTCATGGTCGCATCATTTTTCAGCTGGACCATCCAGTCGCCGGAGCCTTCGCAACGGACATTCCAATAAGCTAACCCGTCGCGGCTGCCGAGATAGAAGGATTTCTTGACCGACGTGCACGCCTCGCCCGATCGGGCGATCATCTTGCTGAACCGCACGGCACGGACAGTGCTGTCCAGCGCCGGGAAGTTTTCGGCAAAGCTGTTGCGCGTGGAAATTGGCGCGGCCGGTGGCGGCGGGGGAGGAGGATCACGGGTCGGCAGGCTGTTGATCAATGAGCCCAGGCTCACCGAGACGACGGCACCAAGGCCCAGGATCATCGCGATTCGGTGAAAGCCGAACATCGAAAAACTATGGCCGCAGACCCGACAATTCGTCGCCTGATCCGATACGTTGTCACGGCATTTTGGACAGCGTTTCATCAGCTCACACCCGCTTAACTATTGCGGCGCGTGGTTTGATCGAGTTCGATCAAGGCGTTGAACGCTTCTTCCTCAAGCGGCGTTTGGAATTGGCAGCCAGCGGCAAAATCGTCTGACCAGATGATAGAGGCGGCGACCTGGCCGATCTGCGGCAAGGTCAGCCAGATCATCGATCCGACGCGTAACGTTGAATATGTCTGCAACTTCGCGCCGTAGACCGACAGATCGACAACCCGGCACAGGGTTCGGTCAAGTCCGCCTCGCCCGATCCGCGCATCGAGAGACACCGGCGCACGTGGCGTGCGACGGCGTCCATTCGTTTCCGCAGGTTCGAATTCGGCAGTGAACATCAGCGATCCTCATCATCCAGATGAGCAAAGACTAACCGTTCAGGGCTAACGCGGCGTTAACACGCCCGCCAACTTACTTCTTGCCGAGCGACAGGCCACCAAAGCGCTTGTTGAAGCGCGCGACCTGGCCACCCGCATCGAGCAGGCGCGAATTGCCGCCGGTCCAGGCCGGGTGGGCAAGCGGATCGATTTCCAGCGTCATCAGATCGCCTTCTTTGCCCCAGGTGGAGCGGGTCTGATAGCTGGTGCCATCCGTCATTTGGACGGTGATGAAATGATAATCGGGATGGGTATCTTTTTTCACAGGGATCGGGCCTTTGTCTGTGGCTGGTTACCGACCAGCCGGACGTTTGAAGGGCGCGCGCCTAGCATGGACGGGGCCGCCCTGCAATGGACGATCGGCTGATCGGCTGAGGCGCGAGCCCAACAAGCTTGGCACTTTCATCCCATAAAGCGGCGCAGGCCGCATCGTCGCGCGCCAGCGTTGATGGCGTTCGGACGACCGGTCGGCGGCGCGCCATTGACCAATATAGACCACGGCCACCCGCAAAGCTCGGTTCGGTCGCCAGTGCCGCCAATGTCGTTCCGGAAGCGGCGGCCGTGCTGACATTCTCACCACGCACCACGATGGGGAGGATCCGGCGGAACAACCAGCGGATCATTGGCCCATAATCGCGGGCTAGCCCGGTGCCGGGGACAAAGCCTGGGTCGAACGCCAGCAGGGTCAGATCGGGTCGGTCGCCGCTACGCCGGGCCAGTTCACGGATCGTCATCAAATTGCAAAGCTTGGAGGTCGAATAGGCGCGCCTACCCGCCAGGCCGGGGTTTGCGTCTGCCGCTGGGTCGCGATCGGGGAAGGCAAGCCATTCGGCCTTGGCGTGGCGCGGTGGCGGGATGCCAGTGCTGCGGTCGGGATCATGCGTACCGCTCGACGTCAGGATGATCC
>JAIERC010000068.1 GCA_019747165.1 Sphingomonas sp.
CGCTCGCGAAAGCCGCCTGTTCTTTGGTGGCGGTGCGGGGGCAGCTGCTGTCGGTGACGGATCGGAAGTTGCCGATGCCGGCGGTGGGCCGCCGGCGCCGCAGCTTGCAGCAGAGGCTGAGCGTCCCGCCTTTGCCGACCGCCCCGCCGAGCGCCGGACGGTATCAGCGAGCCGGATCGAGCCACCGGCGGGCACCCATGTCTTGCAGGCGGGCAGCATCATTCCTGCTGCCCTCATCACCGGGATTCGCTCCGATCTTCCGGGTCAGGTCACCGCGCAGGTGACCGAACCTGTCTATGACAGCGTCACCGGCCGCATCCTGCTCATCCCCCAAGGGTCACGGCTGATCGGCGACTATAATGCCGACGTATCATTCGGCCAGCGCCGGGTGCAGCTTGCATGGAACCGCCTGATTCTGCCCGATGGCCGGTCGATCGTGCTCGAACGCCAACCCGGCGGCGACCCGTCCGGCTTTGCCGGGCTGCAGGACGGCGTGGACTTCCATTGGGGCGGCGTTCTGCGCGCGGCGCTGGTTTCGACCCTGCTGGGTGTTGGCGGCGAGCTTGGCGCTGGCAATGACGACAATCTCACCCGCGCGCTGCGTCGCGGCTCGCAGGACAGCATCGGCCGCGCGGGCGAACAGGTGGTCAGCCGCGAGCTCGATGTGCGGCCGACCTTGACCATCCGTCCGGGTTTTCCCGTGCGCGTGGTGGTGACCCGTGATCTGGTATTGGGAGGAGGATCATGACCCGATTGAAACTGGCCGATCTGGCCGACGAAAAGCCGGTCAAGGTAACCGTCGAGCTCTCCTCCCGACTTCACCGCGAACTGATCTCCTATGGCTTGGCGATCAACGGCGGTGATACCAAAGATGCTCCCACACCCGAGCGACTGATCCCGCCGATGATCGAGCGCTTCATCGCAACCGACCGGTCCTTCGCCAAATTGCGGCGCTCGGGTCAGGCCGGGTAGCGTTCGCTGATCAGTTCGAAGAAGCGCTTCAGCGCTGGGTTATCGTTATCCTCGCGCCAGTAGAAAGCATAATCCAGGCGCGCAGCACCGCCTTGATCGATAATTTCCGCGAAGGTCAGGTCTGGCCAATGCACACCGATCGACGCTTCAGTGGCCAGCGTGATGTATCGCCCGAACGGGACCGTGCTCAAAACACTTTCGAGGCTCGTGTCTTGCATGATTAGGTTCGCACGATAGCCCTGATCCGATAAGCGACGTTGCAGAATTCGGGCCATCGCAGAGCCCACACCCTGGCTGGGCAATACAAAGACCTGTCGGCGAAAATCACTCCAGTGAAGCCGGTCTGACTTGGCCAATTGATGGTCTTTCGGCAACGCAACAAGCAATCGCTCCGACCATGCCGAGCGCCGCGAGATGCCGGCGTCGTGCGCATCCGACGGCATCAGAGCGACGTCAATGATCCGTGCCTTCAGGTCACTGAGCATCCGCTCGGGATCGGCCTCGATTCCGTCAAACTGAATGTCGGGGTGACGCCGCATATATTCGCCAATGGTCGCGCGCATGTTGCCGGCCATCAAGGACGCACTAAAGCCGACCGCAATCCTGCCCTCCTCACCATAGCTGACGGCGCGGGCTGTCGTCTGAAGATTGTCGATGTCAGTAAGAATGCGGCGGGCAACGCTCAGGAATGCCTTGCCCTGTTCGGTCGGTATCGCGCCGCGCGTGCTGCGTTCAAAGAGCTTGATCCCGAGGCGAGCTTCCAGTGCGGCTATGCGTCTGCTCAGTGTCGATTGCTTGATGCGCATTGCTTCGGCGGCGCGTGAGAAATTCTGGGCATCGGCTGTAGCAACAGCAAATCTGAGCTGACGCACTTCGATCATACGCTACGCGACCTTTATCATCTTCTCCCCGGCCGCATTATCACCAATAGTCAGGATCATCCAAATTTTTCCAATGTCTTCAATGACGAGCGGGCGAGTTCGCCGCTGCTAGAAGTGCGCATTCTTGGTCTTGGCACGTGTTGTTAAACGATGGATCAGCTTGGTTGAGACTTCATACTTCCTGCCATATCTGAAGCAAAGATCAGTTCAGGATATATCGGCCGATGACCAGTGGATGTGCACGATACGCCATTGCCCATTCACCTGCCTGAGCATCATCGTCTCGACCGACCGGCTATTGATCGCGCGCGCGCGGTACGTTCCGGAGACCGTTTCGACGCTCATGACCCACGCCATATCGCCTTGCATTCCATGCGTCCGGCTGACCAGGGTTCGCGGCACTGCGGCGCTGAAGGCAGCGTCGGCTTCCAGATGATGGCTGGCATATTCGGCGCGGCTGTTTTCAATGCCGCCAGATTCGAAAATCACGACGTCTTCGGACAGGTGCGTCTGCGCGGCGTCCGTATCGCCGCTGGCAAGTGCTGCGTGGAAGGCCATAACGGTGCCGACGGGTGTTGCCGCATCGACCGGCGCTTCCGGATTTGCCGAAGCGGGCGTTCGCGGCGCATCATGCGGCCCCGGATGCGCGGCCGTCAGACTTAGTCCGATCGCCGCAATGCCGACGAGATACGCAGCACGTCACCCTGCCAGCTGTATCATTTTACCGTCGATCATCGTTTCTTCCTCCCTCGATCAGTCTCTTGGTTACATCATCATCGGAGACATCATGCCCAGCACGGCAACCAGTCCAATCACTACGAAAGCCAACATCAACTCGCCTGCCAGGCTCCTGCGGAGGCGCGATAGAGTGATTGAGGGTTCCATCCTCTCGCTCTCGCCATCCAGGGCCGCCTGCCGTCCGATCCGGGCGTTTTGTGCGCCAAACGCAAGCATAGCACCAACCAAAACCACTTTCGCGATCAGCAAGAAGCCGTAAGGCGTGGTCAAGACCGCCACGCTGTTCTCCAGTCCAAAGATCAACTGCGCGTTGATCACGCCCGTCAGTGCAGCTGCAGCGACCAGGCCGACGCCTAGCGGCGCGAACCCGTGCATCACGCGAAGCAGCGGCAAGGC
>JAIERC010000149.1 GCA_019747165.1 Sphingomonas sp.
CGATTTCGGCCTGCAGCTGCGCGCCAAGCAGAAGCTGAAGGGCTATTATGGCGACGTGACCGAAAAGCAGTTCCGCGCCTGCTATCATGAAGCCAGCCGCATGAAGGGCGATACCAGCCAGAACCTGATCGGCCTGCTCGAACAGCGCCTGGACATGATCGTCTATCGCGCCAAGTTTGCGCCGACGGTGTTTGCCGCGCGCCAGCTCGTTTCGCATGGCCACATCAAGGTCAATGGCGTGAAGTGCAACATCGCGTCGCGCCGGGTATTCCCGGGCGAAGAAATCACGCTGGGCAGCAAGGCGCAGGAAATGGCGCTGGTGATGGAAGCGCAGAGCCTGGCCGAGCGCGACATCCCCGAATATGTCGCTCCCGATGGCGCCGCCAAGGTGACCTTCACGCGCGTGCCGACGCTGGATGAAGTGCCTTATCCGGTGAAGATGGAACCAAATCTGGTGGTGGAATTCTACTCGCGTTGATGACGCGGATTAGCGCAAGCTAATCCGGACATTCAGCGCGAGCGGCCGGCGGGCTTCAAGGCCCGTCCGACGCGGGCTTTGCCCGTGTCGCTCGGCACCAAGAAAAAAGGGGCGGTCTTCGGGGCCGCCCCTTTTTTTTGAAACGCCCGGTTACGGCAGCGCCCTCGCCCCGACGAGCAACGGCGCGGGATCAACTCTGGCGCCGATCGTGCACTTACCAATCCCACCCTTCGGGACGGTGCTTATCGAGGACGCGTTCGACAAATCCGGGCGCGCGTTCCATCAAAAGACCTAGGTCAGCGCCGCTCGCTTTTCGGTACGTGCCGTCGACATTCCGAATGAATATTTGATTCAGCTCGATGTCGCCCGAGCCAAGAACGTAATCGTCTTGGACGAAGAAGCATTCGGGGTCAGTCAAATCAACGATCCCTGCGCGCCCTTTTGGTGGCTCACCCGCGTTTCCACGCGCGCGGCTTTTTTCACCGGGCTGATCAGCGGGGGCAGTTTGGGTTTTAGGCCCATGAAGAATTCAGCGAGCGTGACGAACTGGAGCGCGGGGAAGCGGCCAAATTCGGTTTCGATCGTCGGTTGCGAGGCGGCTTCGTCGCGCATGCCCTTGGTCGGCATCGTCTTCATCACGAACAGGCCGAAACGGTGGCCGTCGCGCTCCATCACCCGGCCGAGATCGCGGACCATGTTCGGGTTCACATTATCCCCTGCCTTGACCGAGATGACGCCGGTTTCGATCCGCCCGCTTTCGGCGAGATAATTGAACCAGCCATCCACCCCCTTGTCGCCGCCCTTTTTGTCGCGCGGATAACCGCCGACCTGCCAGCACACCCATTGCTGGAACTGGTGCGGATCATCGGCGGCGAGCTTTTCGGCGCTGGCGAGATCCTTGGGCACGCCGATCGTCTCGAATTGGATGCCGGGATAGCCCTGGCGCATGCGATCCTCGATCATGCCGATGGCGATATGGGTGACATCGATGCCGATCCAGCGGCGATCCAGCTTCTGCGCGGCATCGACGGCGGTGCCGCAGCCGCAAAACGGATCAAGCACGACATCGCCGGGGTTGGACGAGGCGGCAATGATGCGTTCGAGCAGCGCGCGGGGTTTCTGGGTGGGGTAGCCGAGGCGTTCCTGTGCTTGGGAGTTGAGTGGCGGAATGTCCGTCCAAACGTCGCTGAGCGGAACGCCTTCTTGCTCATCAAGGTATCGCTTCAACCTCGGAACGCTCCCCGGATTCGGCTGCACGACTAAGCCAGCTTCGTAAGCGGCTTGCATACGCTCCTTGGTCCAGCGCCAAACGCGGGTAACACCGAGAAACTCGTAGGTTAGATTTGGTCTGTCTTTGTTGGGGTTTAGCAAGTTGTCCAACTGGTAGCGCCTTCCCGTTTCGGGTTCGATGCTAGAGTAGTGGCTTTGGATGTAGGCGGCGCTGTGCGGAAGGTATTGCTGGTTCCAGGTAGAATCAGGTGACTTACGAACGCCCAAAATGACGTCGTGCGAATTGGGAAAGCGCGTCGATGCGTTTCCCTTTGCAGCCGTACGATTCCAAATGACTTCGTTCAAAAAATTCTCAGCCCCAAACACCGCGTCCAGCACCAACTTGAGATAATGCGACGCGGTCGGATCGCAGTGCAGGTAGAGCGAGCCCGTCGGCTTGAGCACGCGGTGCAGCTCGACGAGGCGCACCGCCATCATCGCCAGATAGGCCATTAGCGGGTTTTCGCCGATCGCGCTGTGCATCGCGTTCATCATCACCTGTAACGGGCGGTTGGTGCCGCTGGCGATGTCGAGCAGCGCGTTCTTTGAGGCATCACCCCAGGTCCAGCTATCGTCGAACGCCTCGATGCTGGCATCCGCGCCCGCGCCGCTCGCCGATTTGAACAGCACATTATAGCCGGCATTCGAATTGAACGGCGGATCGAGATAGATCAGATCGACGCTTTCATCGCCAATCTGATCGCGCAGCACATCCAGATTATCGCCATAGTACAGCCGGTTCATGCCTGCGCCCCCAATGATAAACCTGACCTAGACGAAAGCGGTGGGGCGAGGAAAGCCCGCAGGCTGCGCTATCCTTGCAAGCGCGCGCTGCCACTGCCAGAACACGCGGCAACCCCAGACTGGAGACATTCATGCGCCCATCGCTGTTCCTTGCCCTGCCGCTGCTGGCGCTTGCGCATCCGGCCCTTGCCCAGCCCGCGCCCGCCATCTCAGTCGCAACACTCAAGACCGTCGATAAGGAGCTGTCCTCCGACGCTTATGAAGGCCGCGCGCCGACGACACCGGCGGAGGACAAAACGGTCGCCTATATCATCGCGCAGATGAAGGCGGCGGGGCTGAAGCCCGGCAACAAGGGTAGCTGGACGCAGGATGTACCGATGGTCGAATCGACCTTCGCCAACATCAGCCCCTTGGTGTTTGTCGGCGGCAGCGCACCAGTGAGCCTTGCGCCGAATACCGACATGGTCGTGCGCAGTTACCGCGTGCTGCCGCAGATCGCGGTCAAGGAC
>JAIERC010000281.1 GCA_019747165.1 Sphingomonas sp.
CCTTGTGTGACTTGTAAGTGCATCAGAACTATCCTTCACATATCCGTCAAATGGGGAATTCGGTAAGGCCGAAGCGTGGTGCGGGCTTGCCTTCCCGGCCACGAACCAGCGGCCCGAGTGCCACCAGAGTCGCCAACAACAACAAAATTTCAAAGCAATAGACAAAAGCATAGCCCGTCGTCGGCGCGGCCAGCGTCTCGCCAAGTTCGCGCGCCGTCGCCGCTGACGAGATCAAATCTCGCGCAAAAGCGCCGATCGCGATCGCCAGGCCACCACAGGTCGCCTGGACAGCGCCCCAGGCCCCCAAGGCAAGGCCGCTATGGCCTTCATCGGAAATGCCCATGGCCGCAGTGAGTGTGCCGACCGAAAATAATCCGGCGCCAAAGCCGATGATCGTCGCGCCGATCGCCAGCAAGGCGGAAGAACCAATTGGTCCGGCAAAAATCACAAACAGAAAAGCGCCGATACCAGCAGTCGCACCGAAGCCGGCCAGCCGATGCGGCTCTCCTCCCTTGCTGAGCGCGCGGGCGGCAAGCGAAAAACCAGTGAGCATCCCAAGCGCCCAAAGTGCGGTCAGCGAGGTGGTTGCGCCCACGGACAGGCCCAGAATCTGGCCGCCATAGGGCTCCAGCAGCACATCCTGCATGCTGAAAGCTGCCGAGCCAAGCCCAACCGAAACGAGCAGGCGCATTGTCTTGGGGCGGGCAATGAATATCTTCCAGACCTGCTTGAAGCTGGGCGCGTTTTCGCGGGCGGTGGTCGCCGCGCGGTTGCGCGCTTCTTGCTTCCACAGCGCGATGATGTTGAGCACCACCGTCAGCACCGACACTGACGACACGATCTGGACCAGCCGAGTAGCTGAGAAATCCTTCAACAACTGGCCAAATACGAGCGCGCTGATCATCATGCCCAGCAGCAGCATCACGTACAGCAATGCAACGACGCGTGGCCGCGTCTCATCCGTGGCGAGATCCGTGGCGAGTGCAAGGCCAGCGGTTTGCGTGGTATGCATGCCGGCACCGATGAACAGAAACGCCAGTGCGGCGGCAATCTGGCCGCTGAACGCAGGGCCCTGGCCACCGCCCGACATGACAAGCAGCGCGAAAGGCAGGATAGCGAACCCGCCGAACTGCAGCAGCGTCCCGAACCAGATATAGGGTACGCGCTTCCAGCCGAGCAGCGAGCGGTGATTATCCGATTTATGGCCGATCAGCGCGCGCAGCGGCGCGAACAGCAATGGCAGCGAGACCATCGCCGCAACGACTGACGCCGACATGCCCAGTTCGACGATCATCACCCGGTTGAGCGTACCCGTCAGCAGCACAGCGGCCATGCCGACCGAGACCTGGAACAGCGACAGGCGCAGCAAGCGGCTCAGCGGCAATTCCTTGGTCGCCGCATCGGCAAAAGGCAGGAACTTGGTGCCCGCCTGCATCCAGAACTGAGCTGTGCGGGTAGCCTTCATGCCGTCAACACCTCCAGGGCATGGCTGGTATAAAATCCTCCCGAAACCTTGCGGTCACGGCCAAGCTCGGCAGTCGGCATCGCGTTTTTGATCAAGGTGCGGATCAGCCGTTCACGGACCGGGATGATTGCCGGCGAGCGATCGCTGCTGGGGAACAGCCGCCCCATGCCGAGCGCCACCATCAACAGCGGCGTTTGCGGCGCAAAGGTGAAAACCATCGATCCGCTGGTGCGGTCTGAAAGGCCGCGTAGCACTTCGACAATGTCGAACGCTTTGTAATGAATGAGCGAATCCATCGCCACGACGTGATCGAACCGACCCAGCGAAGGATCGAGCATATCGCCGACCCGCCAATCGATGCTGAGTTCCTTTGGCGCGCGCTTGCGGGCGATCTCGACCAGGCTGCCAGCGACGTCGATTGCGACGACTTCTGCGCCACGTTGCGCTGCTTCCACGGCCAGCGCACCGGTGCCGCAACCAGCATCGAGCAGTCGCTTGCCGGTCATGTCGGCGGGCAGCCATGACAGCAAGGTATCGCGCATTTCATTGCGACCGGCCCGCACGGTTGCGCGAACGCCGCTGACCGGCGCGTCGCTGGTCAGCTGTTCCCAGGCTTTGCTTGCGGTTTTGTCGAAATAGGTTTCGAGCTTGCCGCGATAGTCAGAATAGGTCGCTGTCTGCGTCATTCGAACCCCAGAAATTCAAAAATATCGCGATCCTTCATTGGCATCGCTTCAAGCGGATCGGTCCCGGCCCAAAGCTGGGCGGCGAGCCGCTTATATTCGAGGCAGGCGGCATCGACGGCGGGCGACGAGGGCATTTCGAACAAGGTGCACTTCTTCAGGCGCGACCGACGAATCTCGTCGAGGTCTGGGAAATGCGCGAGGCGCTTCAGGCCGGTGGCCTCGTTGAAACGGTCGATCTCGTCGGTCGCGGCGGAACGATTGGCGATCACGCCGGCCATCCGCACATCGTAATTCTTCGACTTCGCCTTGATGGCAGCAACGATGCGGTTCATCGCGAAGATGCTGTCAAAATCATTGGCGGCAACCACCACCGCGCGCTCGGCATGCTGCAAGGGGGCGGCGAACCCTCCGCACACCACGTCCCCCAAAACGTCGAAGATCACGACATCGGTTTCTTCCAGCAGGTGATGCTGCTTTAGCAATTTCACCGTCTGCCCGACGACATACCCGCCGCAGCCAGTGCCGGCGGGCGGGCCGCCCGCTTCGACGCACATCACGCCGTTATAGCCTTCGAACATATAGTCTTCTGGCCGGAGTTCCTCGGCGTGAAACTCGACGGTTTCGAGCACGTCGATCACCGTCGGCATCAGTTTCTTGGTGAGGGTGAAGGTGCTGTCATGCTTGGGATCGCAGCCGATCTGCAGCACGCGCTTGCCGAGCAGCGAGAAAGCGGCGGACAGGTTCGACGAGGTCGTCGATTTGCCGATGCCGCCCTTGCCATAAACCGCGAAAACCTTCGCATTGCCGATGCGGTCGGCGGGATCCATGCGGACCTGGACGGAGCCTTCGCCGTCGGCGCCG
>JAIERC010000211.1 GCA_019747165.1 Sphingomonas sp.
AAAGCGCGCGGGTGTCGGCATCGAACCGCCATGCCTGCATGAAGCGATTGGCGGAATCAAAGCCGATGACGATCCCGCGCGCTGCATCAACCAGCGGCGGGTTGGTGATGCTGCCCCCCGCCAGTCCGCTGATCTCGATCGCTGAATGATCGCGGGCATCGTCCAGCGCCACCCGGATCAGGCGATTGGCGGTCGAGGAAACGCCGCGCCCGATCATGCTGGTGCGATAGCGGTGGTGGCCATTATCCATGAACCAGGCCTGGCCGAGCGCCAGCACTACATCCCAACCATAGCTTTGACGGGTCGCGCCGACATAATCATGCCGCCAATCGGGATCGCGGCGCAGCGCGTCCCCAGTCCAATCACAGCGAAAGATCGACCGCACCCCGACGATATAGACGGTGTTGCCCACCGCACTCAGCCGGGCAATCGAGGCTTCGGGACAGTCAAGAGTGGCGATGATGCACAATGTTTCTGGATCGATCACCGTCAGCTGGGCGGGCATCGTGTCCGACAGGTTCTTGGTAACGATCAGCCCGCAATCGAGGATCACGAAGGAATTATAGGGTTGGTTGATCGGCAGCCGCAACGCCCCCTTGACCCGGCATGCCCGGTCGAGCCGGTGCGCCCAGCGGCCATAGACAGTATAAAGATCCCCATTGGCATGCACCGCCATCCCGCCCGGCCACATTGGCCCGCCCGACAGGCGCGGCGAGCGATCAATCGTCGCCAGTGTGACGGGATCGATCCGTTCGACCTGGGCGGTCGTCGGCAAGCCAAGATTGGCGCGCAGCACCGAATGAGTCAGCAGATAGACCTCGCCCGCCCCCCCAAGCACCGTCATCGTCGACATCAATGTGGCGCGCGATGTGTGGCGCAGCGGCAAGCTAGGACCGCCACCCAGGCTGCGTGCGGCCTGTTGACGATCGGGCGTGCCGTCTTCGCCAGGCCAGGGGCTAACAAAATAGCCCGTCACGCGCATCTGTCCGAATGACCTGTCAAACGAACAACATCGCGATTGGCAGTACGGTCCCCAGGGTCAGCAGGAGCAATGAGCGCCGGCGACTGGTGCGATTGCTCAAGGCGATGGCGATACCCAGCAGCGTAGACGTCATCAGCCCGACCGACATCACGCCAACAAACACCTTGAGCGGCCAGGAGGAATGCGTCGGGGTCGGACGGGGGGCTGCCGATTTTGCAGCAGGGGCAGCGGCGGTGACGGGCGCTGCCGCTTCGGCCCTGGGTTTGCGCGGTTTTGGGAAATCCTGTTTCTTGTGAATTGCGGCGATGACGGCAATCCATTTGGGCGGGGCGACGCCGTCCACCGTTTCCTGAAAATCGAAAGTTTGCAGCGCCCCGCTAAACGCAAAAAACAAAATGGCCGGCGCAAAAATCATCCCGAACCACAAATGAAATTGGCGAAGCTGGCGCAGAGTTCGGGGGGTCATGGGGCATGCTCCGTCGGCAGGGTGTCACCCGCCAGCGGTAGCGCTCGAGCGCCCGGCGCGCCACCGGCTTATCGGCCGAATACGCTCTTGCGGTACAGCATCGTGATCGACACCCGGCGGTTGCGCGGATCGGCTGGGTTAGACTTGATCATCGGCTCGCGGTCGGCAACACCTTCAATCCGTTCGAACCGGCTATCGGGCAAGCCACTCTGGGCAAGGCGACGCCGCGTAGCCTCCGCGCGGCTGCTGGAAAGCAGCCAATTGTTGATGCCGGCCGCATTCGCGAAGCCAAGGCTGTCGGTATGACCACGAATCATGATCGCGTTGTCGAGTGTCTTGATCGATTCAGCGATCAGCCCGATCAGTTTGTCGGCTTCGGGTTCGAGCTGCGTCGTCCCCAGGCCGAACATCGAATAATCGGCATTGTCGACCAAATCGATTCGCATGCCCTCAAGGGTCCGTACAAACTTCACATGCGTGGCCAGCTTTTGCAGTTTGGGACTGGCAGTCATTTGCTTCGATACGGTCGATTTAATGCGATCGAAGTTCTTGCGATCCTGAATCTCGAACTCGCGGTTGCGCAACGATCCCTTGTCGCCCGTGCCAATCCTCGGGCCGCCCGCGTCGGACATTTGCATCTGGACAAGGCTGAGCGTGCTGGCGGTGCCGGCGTCTTTGCCGACACGTGATGAACTGCTGACGACATCGCCACCGAACAAGCCGCTGCCACCAATGCCTTCTGATCGGGAATCGATGATTGTCGGCGCGAAATAATCGGCAATGCCTTTGCGCTGCTTTTCCGTCGTCGCGCCGAGCAGCCACATGAGCAGGAAAAAGGCCATCATCGCGGTCACGAAATCGGCATAGGCGACCTTCCAGGCGCCACCATGGTGGCCACCATGCCCTTCAATATAGATCTTCTTGACGATGACCTTGGGGGGCTGATTGGTGCCGTGGGGCGCGCGCGCGGCCATAGCTTAGCGCCCGCGCAAGCCGTCAAATACCTCAGCAAAGCCGGGCTGGTTGCTATGGGCAATGCCCGAGCGTGCCGCTTCGATGACCAGCGGCTGCGGATGGCCATGGAGCGAGGCGATAATGATCTGCTTGACCGTGTGATAGATCGCCGCGTCGGCATCGATGATTTGCTGCAAACGGCCCGCCAGCGGCGCGACCAGGCCGTACGCCAGCAACACGCCCATGAAGGTGCCGACCAGCGCCGAGCCGATCATGGCGCCCAGGATGGCAGGCGGCTTATCGATCGAGCCCATCGTTTTGACCACGCCAAGCACGGCGGCGACGATGCCCAGCGCTGGCAGCGCATCCGCCAGCGTTTGCAACGTGGTCTGCGGGCCCTGCACCTCGTGGTGATGGGTCTTGATCGTGTTATCCATCACCTCTTCGACGGCGTGGACATCAAGCGTACCCGATGAAACGACGACGAGGCGGAGCGTATCGGCGATCAGCGCGATCAATGTATGATCAGCGAGCAGCCTGGGATATTCGCTGAAAATGGCGCTGGACGTTGGGTCCTCGACATGCGGCTCAAGCGCGATTGGCCCTTCGGTGCGC
>JAIERC010000494.1 GCA_019747165.1 Sphingomonas sp.
TCGCGCCAAACCACAGCAATGATCCTGATCGCGCCGCCAGCACATCGCTGATCGGGGTCGCCAGCACCCGCGCGACGCCAGGCGGCACCGTGCGCAGGAAAGCGCCAATCGTGTGCGCCCCGGCATCGGTGCGGCCGATCAAGCGGGCGATTGCTGCAGCGACGATACAGAAGGGAAACAGCGTCAGGAGCGACAAATAAGCTAGATTGCCGGCATGGATGAAACCATCGCTGATCACACCAACAAATACGCGCCTGAGCAGTTCGCGAACATAGCTGCCCGGCCGCATAAAGGCGAAGCGCCGATCGAGCCGGGGCGCCCGGCCCGGATGGAGCCGCCGCTCCTCCGGCGATTCAGGCGAGATGTCCTGCATGCGCTGTCAAACGTCCAGCTTGCCCCGCGGCTTCCATTTATCCTTGGTAGACCAATTGGTGGCAAATTCGATCAGCGCATCGTCGTCAACTGGCAGATCGACCATCAGCGTGACCAATTGATCGCCGCGCTCGCCGGTCTTTTTATGAAAGCCGCGCCCTTTCAGCCGCAGCACCTTGCCCGAACTCGATCCCTTGGGCACCGACAGCATCACCGCACCCTCTACTGTTGGCACCTTCACCGATGCCCCCAACACCGCTTCCGACAGGCTCACCGGCAGATCGAGCCGGACATCATCGCCAACGCGTTCAAAAAAACGATGCGGCTGCACCTCGATGGTCACGATCGCGTCGCCAGCACCGCCAGGACCGGGCTGACCCTTGCCGGCAAGCCGCATCTGCGTGCCGGTTTCGACGCCCGCAGGCAGCTTGAGATCGATCGTCTTCCCATCGCCAAGCGTAATCCGCTGGGCGCTAAGTGTCGCTGCATCCACGAACGGCACGGCCAGCTTATAGGCGATATTCGCGCCCTTGGGGTTTGGCCGTCGGCCAAAGCCGCTGGAAAAACTGCCCCCGCCGGCACCGCCCCGTTTGCCGCCAAACAGGCCTTCGAAAATATCGCCAAAATCGCCCGAATCGCCACCGCCAAAATCAAAATTGGCTCCACCGCCCGAACCGGGACCTGGACGGAACCCGCCACCGCCGGTTTGGCCCGGGTTGAAGCCAAAGGGCGAAGCAGGATTGCCATCGCCATCAATCTCCCCGCGATCGAATCGCGCGCGCTTGTCCTTGTCGTTCAGCAGATCATAGGCGTTCGTGACCTGCGAGAATTTCTCCGACGCCTTTGGGTTGTCCTTGTTGCGGTCAGGATGCAGTTCCTTGGCAAGCTTGCGATACGCCTTTTTGATATCGGCTTCGCTTGCCCCGCGCGGCACACCCAGCAATTGATATGGATCGGCCATTGGGTTCCCGATGAGTTGGTCTGATCGTGCCTATTTGGGGGATCGAGGCTGGAAGCGCAAACCCGATGCCGCAGCAATCCTGCTACCCCACCGGAGCGACATCAACGCTGACCTCTAATTTCTGCGCGCCCGAACCCAGCACGATGCCATCAATTGGAGCGATTTCCGCATAATCACGGCCGATCGCCATGATGATATGGTCGCCCGCCATCCAGATGCCGTTGGTCGGATCAACCCCCACCCAACCGATCCGCTCGCCGCACCACAGCATTACCCAGGCATGCGTCGCATCAGCGCCAACCAGTCGCTCCATGCCGGGCGGCGGAATGGTGCGGATATAGCCCGATGCATAGGCAGCCGGCAGGCCGGCGGCCCGCAAACCTGTGATCATGATCTGGGCGAAATCCTGGCACACCCCGCCACGCTTCATAAAGGCCTCGCGTGGGGGCGTGTCCACCAACGTCGCGGTCGGATCGAAATCGAAATCGCGCTGGATGCGCTGCGCCAGCGCAATCACCGCGTCCAGCGCCGGTCGATCAGGGGCCAGATCCGCAGCACAATAGGCCGCGATGTCAGGATCAAGCGGAATCAACGGCGACGGGAAGATATAGGCGCTTGGCCCAGCGGCTGATCCGTCGCGGCTGCGTCGCGCGGCATGGGCAATTTCTGCGAGCGTCGGATCATCACTACTCGGCACCGGCACCAGCCGATCGACCGTCACCCGCGAAACGCTTTCGATCGTCAGATAGCGCACCGGTTCTTCGACCGTCAGCCGCACGACATTGGCCAATCCGGCCTCGGCCCGTGCTGCGGCGATCCGTCCGGTTGGGCTGATCGTTAGCTGATAGTCGTCAAGCGTCTGGCCGGACCATAGGATCGGCTTCAGTCGCAGATTACAGCGCGCAAAGCGCACCTGCGCGCCATAATCGAAACGAGTGACATGTCGGATGGCGTACATCATGCGGCAATCAACATCATGCCAGCGTCAGGCCGCCGGCCCGCAGCGGTTCACCCCCTTGCAGGAAATAGCGTCGGGCAATCGCCTCTGACAACCGACAGAGCCGCCGTTCAATTTCGCGCAACGTGGCTTCATCAAGCGTTGTCGCCGTGGCTGTGGCCACCAGCGCAGCGAGTGCGGTTGCCTCCACCTGATGCGCTTCGGCCATGCCGTCATCAGCCAGGACTGGCAGCACCCGCAGATGCGCACTGATCGTGGCAATCTGATAGGCGATGGCGCGCGGATTGCCTGGATCGAGCGCGACAAGATCGACCACCGGGCCGTGTGCCAGACCGCCCAGATAGCGTTGCCGATAACTTATCTGGCTATCGGCGACATCAAGCAAGGTCGACAAGTCATCGGCGGTGGCGGCCGCGCAGCCAAACACCCGCACCGCGCGGGCAACCGCAGTCGCCCGCTCGATCCGACGACCAAGATCATGGAAGCGCCAGGCATCGGTGCGGCCCATATGTTCGGTCGAGAGCCCGGCCAGCGCCGCGAACCGCCGCTGGAGCGACCCGGCGCGATCAAGCAACGCACCGCCTGAGGGCGCAGGCGCATCCAGCAACCGAGTCATGTCCGCTGACAGCCGATCACGCGACCCCGCCCCGATCGCTCGCGCCGTCCGATTGATTGATCGCACGCTGTTCCAGCCGCCATCGCCAGCTTCCATGGCCGTGCGGGCCAGCGTGA
>JAIERC010000451.1 GCA_019747165.1 Sphingomonas sp.
CCCGTCCGGATGACGGACCATATCCGGGTGCCGGATAAGATCGGGATGATACATGTCACCTCCCAGACTTTTCCCAAACGCCTTTCGACGACTAGGATGACGGCATGATGACAGAACGCGCGACTCGCGGTCAAGTGCCCGAAAGATGCCGCACCGGGTGCCCGGCCAAATGCCCGACCATATGATCGTCACGCGGTTCGCGCCAAGCCCCACCGGCCAGCTCCATCTTGGCCATGCCTGGTCAGCGATCCAGGCGCATGATCGCGCGCGCGATCATGGTGGTCGCTTCCTGCTGCGGATCGAGGATATCGATGGCACGCGCAGCCGGGCGGAGCATATCGCCGGAATCCTTGCCGATCTCGCCTGGCTGGGGCTCAGCTGGGATGGGCCCGTGCTGCGCCAATCGGAACGCGCGCCGATTTATCAGGCGGCGCTTGATCGGCTGCACGATCAGGGGCTGCTCTACCCTTGTTTCTGCACCCGCGCCGATATCGCTGCACGGCTAAGCGCGCCACATGCCGGGCCGGACGGCGCGGTCTATCCGGGCACCTGCCGGGCGATGGCAAAGACTGAGCGGATGGCCCGCATCGACGCGGAGCCGCATGCCTGGCGGATCGATATGGCCCGCGCGGTCGCGTTGGCCGGGCCGCTGGACTGGGTCGATGCCCATGCCGGTCGCGTGACCGCCGATCCGCTAGCCCATGGCGATGTCGTGCTGGCGCGCAAAGATGCGCCAGCAAGCTATCACCTGGCCGTCACCGTCGACGATGCAGCCCAAGGCGTGACAGATGTTGTGCGCGGCGTTGATCTGTTTGCCGCGACGCATGTCCACCGGCTGTTACAGGCGTTGCTCGATCTGCCAATGCCGACCTATCATCACCACGCCTTGCTGCATGATCAGCAAGGCAAGCGGCTTGCCAAGCGCAGCCGTGCGCCAACATTGGCGGCATTGCGGGCAGCCGGTGAGGATGGCACCGCATTGGCCCAAATGGTGCGGCGCGGGCAACTGCCCATTGGCATCGCAGCCATAACGCCCTAGATAGCGGCCATGACAGTTTTCCTCGCCATTTTGCTCGTGGCCGCGATGATCGCGACCCTGGTCGCGTTGATCCGCGGCATTGTCTCCTTCCTGCAGGCGACGGAGGCTGACCTGAAAGGGACCGGTCCAAGTGTGGCGAGCACAAAATCGAACAAGATGATGCAGCAGCGCATTTTCTTTCAGGCGATGGCGATTTTGATCGTCGTCGCCATTTTGTTCGTCACTGGCCGCACCTGATCATGTCGGGCCAGCGCCCGTGGTGAAGCTCAACCAAATCTATACCCGTACTGGTGATGATGGCACGACCGGCCTGGTCGATGGCTCGCGCGTGGCCAAAACCGATGTGCGGCTGGCGGCGATTGGCGATGTCGATGAAGCCAATAGCGCCATCGGGGTCGCCATTGCCGCGCTCGGCCCGGGACCAGTCGCGACGGCGCTGACCCGCATCCAGAATGATCTATTCGATCTCGGCGCTGATCTTGCCACGCCAGGGGAGGATTTCGCGCCGTCAGAAATGGTGTTGCGGATCATCCCCCATCAGGTCGCGCGGCTGGAGGCAGAGATTGATGCAATGAATGCCGACCTGTTACCGCTGACCAGCTTCATTCTGCCGGGCGGCACGGCAGGGGCAGCATCGCTCCACCTGGCGCGGGCGATTGTCCGCCGGGCTGAGCGGGCGGCGGTGGCGGCGTCCGCCAACGTGCCGCTCAATCCACAAGCGGTCTCCTATCTCAACCGCCTGTCTGATTTTCTGTTCGTCTGCGCGCGTTTTGTGAACATTCCGGCGGGCGGTGACATATTATGGGTTCCCGGCGCGTCGCGCTAGCGGCCTTAAGCAGAGGAACGACAATGCAAACCAAGCCCAGTCTGGTTGCAGATCCGGCTCAGCTTTCGGCTCGGTATCAAGCAGTACGGGCGCTGAGCGTGGCGCTGGTCGCGCCGCTTTCCGACGCCGACGCCAGCGTGCAATCGATGGACGACGCCTCCCCTGCCAAATGGCATCTGGCGCATACGAGCTGGTTTTTCGAAACCTTCATTCTGCGCGATCACGTCCCCGGCTATCAATTGCATGACGTGCGCTTCCCCTTCCTGTTCAACAGCTATTATGAGGCTGAAGGCGAGCGCCATGCGCGCTCCCGGCGGGGGATGATCACCCGGCCGACTTTGGCCGAGGTGCTCGGCTATCGGGTCGCCGTCGATACAGCGCTGCTTGCCGCGCTGCCGTCGCTTCCCAGCAGCGCGCTCGATCTGGTGGAACTTGGCTGCCATCATGAACAACAGCATCAAGAATTGCTGATCACCGACATCCTGCATTTGTTCGCGCAAAACCCGACCGAACCCGCAATCTGGCCAGCGTCGCGCAAAGTGCCGGTCGCGATGCCGGGGCCGATCGGCTGGATCGCGCATCCCGGCGGGATCGTCGATATCGGCCATTCCAGCGATGGCTTTGCCTTTGATGCAGAAGGGCCGCGCCACCAAGCGCTGCTCAGCCCCCACGCCATTGCTGACCGGACCGTGACCAACGGCGAATGGGCCGCCTTCATCGCCGATGGCGGCTATCGCGATCCGCGCCACTGGCTGTCGGATGGCTGGGCCTGGGTGAAGGCGCAAGCCATCACCGCGCCCCTTTACTGGGAAGAGCGCGATGGCAGTTGGACTCGCTTCGGGTTGGACGGCAGGCGCGCGATCGACCCTGCCGCTCCTGTTACCCATGTCAGCTTTTATGAAGCCGATGCCTATGCCAGCTGGGCAGGCGCGCGCCTGCCGACTGAGGGAGAATGGGAAGCCGCCGCGCAAGCGCAAGATCCTGAAAGCGGGAACCAACTCGATCGGGCAGGACCCGTTGAGCCGAGGCCGTCAACCGCCGGCCCGGCCTGGTATGGCGATGTCTGGGAATGGACCGGCAGCGCGTTCCGGCCCTATCCAGGGTTTCGCGCGGTTGAGGGTGCGGTCGGTGAATATAATGGCAAGTTCATGAGCGGGCAGTGCGTGCTTCGGGGCG